>NZ_JAAKGN010000001.1:0-199498 GCF_011039295.1 Modestobacter sp. KNN46-3
TGGACCACGAGGGACCTCCTGGGTCGGTGCGGGTGCTTGGCGGCTCCCACACCCAACCCGGAGGTCCCTCCTCACATCAAGATCAGCTGCTCATCGCAGCGCTGCACCAACCTGTCCGGGCAGTACACCTAGTCCGTGGCGTTGTCGTCTGTTCTCGCGCCGCTCGGCTGGGGCGACCGGTGTCTGACGTAGTACGTCCAGGCCAGCGACGCGAGTCCGAGCCCGATCAGGAGCAGCGCAGGCCACTGCCAGTCGTTCGCCGCAGCGAGGAGAAGCCCGGTGAGCACGGCGAGGAGTGAAGCCAGCGGACGCATCGGATCCTGCGCATGACGAACTGCCCATCCGGGCTCCCGCTGGTCCACATGATCACCATGCACCATGCCGCCGGATGACGGCAGCGTCCGACCGTGTGGCCCTGAGTGGGCCGCTCAGGGTGCCGTGCCCGCTGCGTGCATCGCAGCGGCGGCCGGCGGCCGGCGGTGTTAGACGTTGTCGAGGACGTGGCGCTCGAGCCAGTCGTTGCGGAAGGTGCCGCGCGGGTCGAGCCGGTCGACCAGGGCCAGGAAGTCGGCGTGACGCGGGTACCTGGGGGCGAGGGTGGCCGCGTCGGCGAGGAAGAGCTTGCCCCAGTGCGGGCGCGCACCTAGCGCCAGCAGCCGGGCCTCCAGCTCGACCAGCAGCTCCTCGACGTCGGCCTGGGCGGGCAGCCAGGTGAAGTGCAGGCCGAGGGTGGGCTGGCCGTACGCGGTGCTCATCCACAGCTCGTCGGCGGCGACCGTGCGGATCTCACAGACCTGCAGCAGCGGCCGGATCCGGTGTGCCAACGAGCGCAGCACCTCCAGCGCCTCCACCCCTGCGGTGCGGGGCAGCAGGTACTCGGACTGGATCTCGTTGCCGTTGCTCGGGGTGAAGCCCATCCGGAAGTGCGGCAGGCGGTCCGACCAGCGCCCGGGGCTGCCCAGCTGCGCGGTGGTGGGCGCCGGGTCGATGCCGGGCAGCGGGTGCCGCTCGGTGGCGGCCTCGACCGCGCCGAACAGGTCACCGGCGGGGGAGCCGGCGACGTCGGTGCGGGACTTCACCCAGATCATGTCCACGCTCGGTCCCAGCCCCGTGAACAGGCTGACGCTGTAGCCGGCCGACAGGACCTCGTCCAGGTTGCCGTACAGCGTGTCCCAGGGCAGCTGCTCGAACACCCGCTGCTGCACGTCGAAGGCCGGCTCGACGTCGAGGGTCATCCGGGTGACCGCCCCGAGGGCGCCGAGCCCGACCACCATGCCGTCGAAGTCGGCGTCGCCGCGGGCGCACCGGACCAGCTCCCCGCTGGAGGTCACCAGCTCCAGGCCGGCGACCGCCGTCGCCAGGTTGCCGTTACCGACGCCGGATCCGTGGGTGGCAGTGGCCACCGCGCCGGCGATCGAGATGTGCGGGAGCGAGGCCAGGTTGTGCAGTGCCAGGCCCTCCCGGTGCAGGGCGGCAGCCAGCTCGCCGTACCGCAGACCCGCATCGACGGTGACCGTGCGCCGGTCGCTGCTCACGTCGACCCGGTCGGAGGTCATCGCCTCCAGCGACACCAGCTCGGCGCTGTCGCCGATGGCGGTGAAGGAGTGCCGTGAACCCAGCACCCGCACCTGCCGGGCGTTCGTGATCGTCTCCTGCAGCTCGGCCAGCGACTCCGGCCGGCGCAGCTCCGTCGCGCGATAGGTGTGGTTGCCTGCCCAGTTCGTGGTCGCCAGTGCCACGGGTGCCTCGGTCACGCCCCAGTGTCCCGCAGGTCCGTCGTCCGCGTCGGGCGGGACGTCGCTCAGAGCAGCCGGTCGAGGTCGTCCGGCCCCGGCCCGGTGCCCCCGGAGTCACGGACGGGGGACGACTCGGGGACGTCGTCGTCCGGTGGCTCGTCGGCGACCGGCCCCTCCGCGTAGAGGGTGCTGGGGTCCTTGGGGTCCATCTCACGCACGGCGGGTGCCTACCCCGGCCCGCCAGGACCAACCGCTGGGCCGGATCACCAGGGGCCCTCGCCACCACCGAAGTACACCGTGATGAACATCCAGCCGAAGACCACCAGCAGGGCCAGGAACTCCAGGGCGTAGAGCTGCCAGCCGCCGTTGGCGATCCGCTGGCGGATTCCGGGCTCTTCCGAGTGACCGGAGTCGGGGGTGTCGGCCATGGGTCTCTCCTCCCAGGACGGGAGCCCCACCGCGGCGCACTCGTGGACCGGAGGCCACGCCGGGCCGCCGGAGGGGCTCGGGTCCCCGGGCACGGCTCACCCGGGTCGACCACGTCCATGCCCAGCCCGGGCGCGATCCAGACGTGGAAGCTGGTTCCGAGCCGTGGTCCCGGGCCATACGCGCAACCCCAGACGTCCCATTGACACCATTCCGCTGACCTCCCTACGGTCGGGCGCGTTCCACCGGACTGACCGAGGGCACGACCCCGTTCGCCGTTCCTGGTGCTGCGGGGCACGGCCCCCGCCACCGCGCGATGACGCCGGTGGACCACCACGGACACCGGAGTCCCGCATGCCTGGACGCGCCACCCTGCCCTCCTCCCGTCAGTCGGCCGCCGCGCCGAGCCGCCGGCACCGACGGCGCCACTGGCCCCTGGTGGCCACCCTCAGCACCGGCCTCCTCGTCGGCAGCGCGGCCGCACCGGCCGCCGCGGGTGAGGGCCACCCCGGGCGCGGCGGCGGCTCCGACCGCGGCTCCGCGAGCACGACCGTCGAGCCCTTCGGCACCGCGCCCGACGGCACCCCGGTCGAGCGCTGGACGCTGAGCAACGGCGACATGACGGTCCGGGTGCTCACCTACGGCGGTGTCATCCAGACCCTGGAGGTGCCCGACGAGGACGGGGACGTGGAGAACGTCGTCCTGGGCTTCCCGGACGTGGCCGGCTATGCCTCGGACGCCGACCCGTACTTCGGCTCGCTGATCGGCCGCTACGGCAACCGCATCGCCGGCGGCACCTTCGACCTGGCCGGGGAGACCTACCAGCTGCCGCTCAACGACGGCCCGAACACCCTGCACGGCGGCCCTGACGGGTTCGACGACCGGGTGTGGACGGCGACCCCCGTCGGCAACGAGCGCGTGGCGGCGCTGCGGCTGGAGCTGGTCAGCCCGGCCGGCGACCAGGGCTTCCCCGGCACCCTCACCACCGCGGTCACCTACGCCATGGACGAGCACAACCGGCTGGCCGTCCGCTACGAGGCCACCACCGACGCACCGACGGTCGTGAACCTCACCCAGCACACCTACTGGAACCTCGGCGGCGAGGGGTCCGGCACCATCTACGACCACGAGCTGAAGATCGACGCCGACGCGTACACCCCGGTCGACGAGACGCTCATCCCCACCGGGGAGATCGCGCCGGTCGAGGGCACGCCGTTCGACTTCCGTGAGCCCACCGCGATCGGGGAGCGGATCCGGGTGGCAGACCAGCAGATCCTGTACGGCCAGGGCTACGACCACAACTGGGTGCTCGACCGCGAGGACGACGGCGCGCGCGAGGGCTCGGACAGCGAGGACGCCCTGGAGAAGGCTGCCGTGCTGCACGACCCGGACAGCGGCCGGACCCTCACCATCGCCACCACCGAGCCGGGCCTGCAATTCTACTCCGGCAACTTCCTCGACGGCACGATCGTCGGCACCGGCGGCAGTGTCTACCGGCAGGGTGACGGGCTGGCGCTGGAGACCCAGCACTTCCCGGACTCCCCGAACCAGCCCGACTTCCCCTCCACCGAGCTGCAGCCGGGCGAGGAGTACCAGAGCACCACGGTGTTCATGCTCTCCAACTGAAGTGGTGCGGCCGGCTGCGGACGGGCTTCCCCGTCCGCAGCCGGGCGCCTCAGGCGTCGTAGTCGACCGTGACCTCGTCGGTCAGCGGCAGCGACTGGCAGGTCAGCACGTACCCGGCATCCACCTCGCCGGGGTCCAGCGCGTAGTTGCGGCGCATCTCCACCTCGCCGTCCGTCACCCGGGCCCGGCAGGTGCCGCACACCCCGCCCTTGCAGGCGAACGGCAGGTCGCCGCGCACCTGCTGCGCCGAGTCGAGCACCGGCACCCCGCGCGGCAGCGTCAGTGTGGTGGTGCGGCCGTCCAGCACGATAGTCACCGAGCTGCTGGGGCCCTCGACGGTCTGGTCGTCGCCGCGGACCGGCTCCGGCGGCAGGTCGTCGACGTAGAACAGCTCCTGGTGCACCCGCTCGGCCGGCACCCCCAGCTCGGTGAGCAGCTCCCGGGCGTGGGTGACCATGCCGTGCGGTCCGCACAGCCACCAGTGGTCGACCTGCGGCGCGTCGGTGAAGGCGTCGACCAGGGTGCGCAGCCGGTCGCCGTCCAGCCGGCCACTGGTCAGCTCGGCGTCCCGCGGCTCGCGGGAGAGCACGTGCACCAGCTGCAGCCGGGTGCCGTAGCGGTCCTTCAGGTCGGCGAGCTCGTCGGCGAACATCACCGTGTTGGTGCGCCGGTTGCCGTAGAAGACGGTCACCGTCGACTCGCCGTCCCGCAGCACGGTGGCGGCCAGCGAGAGCACCGGCGTGACCCCGGAACCGGCGACGACGAACACGTGGTCACCGGACACCGACAGGTCGGCGGTGAACGTGCCCGACGGGGGCAGCACCTCGATCTCGTCGCCCGGCCGCACCTCGTTCACCAGGTAGGCGGAGAAGAAGCCGCCGGGCACCTCGCGGACCCCGACCCGGGGTGCGGCACCGACCGGCGAGCAGATGGAGTACGAGCGCCGCTCGTCCCGGTCGCCGTCCACCCGGCGCAGGGTCAGCGCCTGGCCGGGGCGGAACGAGTAGTCCTCGGCCAGCTCCGGTGGGACGTCGAAGGTGACCGCCACGGCGTCGTCGGTGAGCCGCTCGACCTGGGCGACCTTCAGCGGGTGGAACTGCGGACGCCGGCGGGCGGGGGCCGTCATCAGATCTCCTTGAGGTGCTCGAAGGGCTCCAGGCAGACCCGGCAGCGGCGCATCGCCTTGCACGCGGTCCCGCTGAACTCGCTGATCTCCTCGGTGTCGGCCGCCCCGCACTGCGGGCAGGTCGCCGTCCGCCGGGACGGGCCGAGCTGCAGCGGCACCGGACCGGTCCGGCGCACCGGCGCGTCACCGGGGGGTGCGATGCCGCCGGCGGCCAGCTTGCGGCGGCCGGCCGGGCTGATCCAGTCGGTGCTCCAGGCGGGGGAGAGGACCGTCCGGACGTCGACGTCGGCGAACCCGGCCCGGTGCAGCGCGTGCACCAGGTCGGCGCGCATGACGCCCATCGCCGGGCAGCCCGAGTAGGTGGGGGTGATCTCCACGACGACCGTGCCGTCCTCGTCCCGGACGTCCCGCAGCACCCCGAGATCGGCCAGCGTCAGCATCGGCAGCTCGGGGTCGGTGACCGTCTCCGCCACCGCCCGCGCGTCCGTGTCGGTCCCACCAAAATGGCCATTTTGGTGGGTGGTGGGGCCGGTCACCAGGTCGCGGCCGGGTGTTCGCGGGCGGTGGACTGCAGCTCGGTGAGCAGCGCGGTGAACTCGGCGCTGTGTTCGCCGGCGCGGCCGCGGCTGGGCTGCGGGGTGGGCCACTCGGGCACGGTGAGGGTCGCCCGCTCGAGCACGAGGGTGAGCACGTCGCGCACCTCGTCGGTGAGCTCCGCCGGGTCGACGGCCACCCCGGCGGCGGTCAGCCGGGTCTCGACGTCGGTGGCGGTGAACAGGTCGGCGAGCAGCGGCCAGACGGCGTCGACCCCGGCCTGGGTGCGGCGGTGAGACTCCGGCGTCCCGTCGCCGAGCCGGAGCACCCAGCGGGCGGCGTGGTCGCGGTGGTAGGTCAGCTCGGGCACCCCCTTGGCGGCGATCGCGGCGAGCACCGGGTCGCGGGACTCGCGCAGCCGGTTGAGGAGCGCCAGCCGCCAGGCCGAGGCGGCCAGCAGGCGGACGACGGTCTGCCCGAAGTCGCCGTTGGGAGCCTCGACCAGCCCGGAGTGGCGGAACTCGTCGGGGTCGCGGAAGTAGGCGAGGGCGTCCTCGTCCGGGATGCTCGCCGTCGCCCGCTCGCGGCTGCGGCCGAGCACGCCGACCGAGCCCGCCCGGGCCAGCAGCAGCCGGGCCTGGCCGAGCAGGTCCAGCCCGCAGTTGGCGAGGGCGACCTCTTCTTCGAGCTCCGGGGCGTTGGTCACCCACTGCGTGAGCCGCTGGCAGAGCACCAGCGCGTCGTCGCCGAGCATCAGGCAGTACGCGCCCAGGTCAGCCGGGTCGATGCCCTCGGGCACGGTGGTGTCGACCCCGGCCAGCGGCTCGTCGAAGCCGGTGCCGAACGCCCACTGCCCCTCGCCTCCGTGCGCATGGTCCAACGCCTCGTACACGGTCTCTTCGTGCGCCAACGAGGTGCTCCCTTCCCGTCGAGGCCAGCCCGCCGCATCCGGAACGGATGCGCCGTCTTGCGGCCCCCTCGCAGGGGCCCGCTCGCCGAGGAACGAGGCGAGTGGGGGGCGAGGGGGTCCTTTACATGTGGGGGACGTTCTCCGGGATCTCGTAGAACGTCGGGTGCCGGTAGACCTTGTCGCCGCTGGGGGCGAACAGCGGGTCCTTCTCGTCGGGGCTGGAGGCGGTGATGTCGCTGGCCCGCACGACCCAGATGCTCACGCCCTCGTTGCGCCGGGTGTAGAGGTCCCGGGCGGCGTGCACGGCCATCTCGTCGTCGGGGGCGTGCAGCGAGCCGACGTGCACGTGGTTCAGCCCGCGCTTGCCGCGGACGAACACCTCGTACAGCGGCCAGTCGCGCTTGCTCACGGCCGGCTGGTCGGCCACCGGCACGCCCGGCCCGGTGGGGACGGCGCCGTGCCCACCCTCGGCGGTGACGTCGCCCATCGACCCGCCGGCAGCCGCGTCGCTCATCAGGCGCTCACGGCCGCGTGCTTGTCGGCGTAGGCGGTGGCGGCCTCGGTGACCCACGCGTTGTCGTCGCGGGCGGCCCGGCGGCGGGCGATCCGCTCGTCGTTGCACGGCCCGTTGCCGGCCAGCACCTGCTTGAACTCCGACCAGTCGATGGCACCGAAGCGGTACCGGCCGGTCTCGGGGTCCAGCGCGAGCTCGGGGTCGGGCAGCGTCACGCCGAGCACCTCGGCCTGGGGCACGGTCATGTCGACGAAGCGCTGGCGCAGCTCGTCGTTGCTGTGCCGCTTGACGCCCCACGCCATCGACTGGGCCGAGTTGGGGCTGTCGTCGTCCGGCGGGCCGAACATCATCAGCGAGGGCCACCACCAGCGGTCGACGGCGTCCTGCACCATCGCGCGCTGGGCGTCGGTGCCGCGCATCATCGTCATCAGCAGCTCGTAGCCCTGCCGCTGGTGGAAGGACTCCTCCTTGCAGACCCGGATCATCGCGCGGGCGTAGGGGCCGTAGCTCGACCGGCACAGCGGCACCTGGTTGCAGATCGCCGCGCCGTCGACGAGCCAGCCGATGACGCCGACGTCGGCGTAGGTGAGCGTGGGGTAGTTGAAGATCGAGCTGTACTTCTGCTTGCGCTCGATGAGCTTGTCGGTGAGGTCGGCCCGATCGGCGCCGAGGGTCTCGGCGGCCGAGTAGAGGTACAGCCCGTGGCCGGCCTCGTCCTGCACCTTGGCCAGCAGGATCGCCTTGCGCCGCAGGCTGGGGGCGGCGAGCAGCCAGTCGCCCTCGGGCTGCATGCCGATGATCTCTGAGTGGGCGTGCTGGGCGATCTGCCGGATCAGGCCCTTGCGGTAGCCCTCGGGCATCCAGTCGCGCGGCTCGATGCGGTGGTCGGCCGCGATCGTGGCGTCGAACTGCTCCTGCAGCACGGCCTCGTCCGGAGTCGGGCGGTCCAGCGTCGGCGCAGACATGTCGTCCCCTCGTTGGGCGATCAATTACTGACCATGCGGTCGGTATTCAGTGTCCACCCTGGCGCGGTGCGGCACAAGCCGTCCCCACCGGACGGTGCGGCGCGGGTTGACAGCCGTCCCGGTGAGGAGTTGGTTACTGACCACCTGGACGGTATTTGGGTGCCCCGTGCGCCCGGCCGGCCGGCCGGCAACGACGCTCGGCGACCGCGGAGGAACAGCCCATGACCACAGCGACCGGGACCACGGGCACGGACGAGAGCTCCCGCCGGCTGGGTTCGGCGCCCGACCCGGCGCAGCTCGACCCGGCCGAGCGGATGGGCGTCGACGAGCTGCGCGCGCTGCAGCTGGAGCGCCTGCAGTGGACCCTGCGGCACGTCTACGCGAACGTCCCGCACTACCGGACGGCGTTCGACGCCGCCGGCGTGCACCCCGACGACTGCCGCGAGCTCGCCGACCTGGCGCGGTTCCCGACCACCAGCAAGGCCGACCTGCGGGAGAACTACCCGTTCGGGATGTTCGCCGTCCCGCAGGAGCAGGTCCGCCGGGTGCACGCCTCCTCGGGCACCACCGGGCAGCCGACCGTCGTCGGCTACACCGAGGACGACATCGACACCTGGGCCACCGTCATGGCCCGTTCCATCCGCGCGGCAGGCGGCCGCCCGGGCGACAAGCTGCACAACGCCTACGGCTACGGCCTGTTCACCGGCGGGCTGGGCGCGCACTACGGCGCGGAGAAGCTGGGCTGCACGGTCATCCCGGTCTCCGGTGGCATGACGCCCCGCCAGGTGCAGCTGATCCAGGACTTCCAGCCGCGGGTGATCATGGTGACGCCGTCCTACCTGCTCACGATCATCGACGAGTTCGAGAAGCAGGGCCTCGACCCGCGTGCTTGCTCGCTGCAGATCGGCATCTTCGGCGCCGAGCCGTGGACCGAGGAGATGCGCCGGGAGATGGAGGAGCGCCTGGACATCGAGGCGATCGACATCTACGGCCTGTCGGAGGTCATGGGCCCGGGCATCGCGCAGGAGTGCGTCGAGACCAAGGACGGTCTGCACATCTGGGAGGACCACTTCTACCCGGAGGTCATCGACCCGGACACCGGCGAGGTGCTGCCCGAGGGGGAGCAGGGCGAGCTGGTGTTCACCTCGCTGACCAAGCAGGCGATGCCGGTCATCCGCTACCGCACCCGCGACCTGACCCGGCTGCTGCCGGGCACCGCCCGGCCGGGCATGCGCCGGATGGAGAAGGTGACCGGCCGGACCGACGACATGATCATCCTGCGCGGGGTCAACGTCTTCCCGACGCAGATCGAGGAGGTGGTGCTCCGGACGCCGGGGCTGTCGCCGCACTTCTCCCTCGAGCTGACCAGCCGCGGCCGGATGGACCACCTGACCGTGCACGTGGAGGCCCGGCCGGACTGCCCGGCCGACCGCCGCGACGCCGCGGCCCGTGAGGTCGGCACCGCGGTGAAGGACACCATCGGGATCACCGTCGAGGTGTCGGTCGTCGACCCGGAGACGCTGGCCCGCTCGGTGGGCAAGCTGCAGCGGCTGACCGATCGACGTGAGCGGAGCGGGGCATGACGGTCGCGCCGGCGCGGCGGGGGCGGCCCGGGCACTCGCTGGACTCGCTGCTGGACACCGCGGTGGCCGTCTTCATCGAGCGCGGGTACGAGGCGACCAGCATGGACGAGCTGGCGGCCCGGCTCGGCGTCACCAAGTCGGCGATCTACCACCACGTGCCCAGCAAGGTGGAGCTGCTGCGGCTCGCCCTGGACCGGGCGCTGAACGCGCTGTTCGCCGTCCTGGACGAGCCGGGAGCGCTCACGGGTCCGGCCATCGACCGGCTGGAGCACGTCGTCCGCGGGTCTGTGCGGGTGCTGACCGCCCAGCTGCCGTTCGTCACGTTGCTGCTGCGGGTGCGCGGGAACTCCGCGGTCGAGTCCGAGGCGCTGGGCCGGCGCCGCGAGTTCGACCGGATCGTCACCGACCTGGTCCGCGCGGCGGAGGAGGAGGGCGACGTGCGGCCCGACGTCGACCCCGCGGTCACCAGCCGGCTGCTGTTCGGCACCGTCAACTCCCTCACCGAGTGGTACCGCCCCGGGCGCGGCCTGGACGCCGAGGCGCTGGCCGACGCGCTGGTCACGACCACCTTCAGCGGCCTGCGCACCGCAGCCGCACCCGTCCCCCCGGAGGCACTCCGATGACCGCACCGATGTTGCCGAGCTACGTCGCCGGCCGCTGGTACACCGCCCCCGACGAGGGGGCGCCGATCGCCGACGCCGTCACCGGCGAGACCGTCGTCCGGGTGTCCAGCGCCGGGCTGGACGTGCCGGGGATGCTCGACCATGCCCGCTCGGTCGGCGGCCCGGCGCTGCGCGAGCTGACCTTCCACCAGCGTGCGGCGCTGCTCAAGCAGCTGGGCCTGCGGTTGATGGCGGAGAAGGACGCGTTCTACGCGCTCTCCCGGCGCACCGGGTGCACCGACCGGGACACCGCGGTGGACGTCGACGGCGGCTTCGGCACGCTGCTGTCCTACGCGAGCAAGGCGCGCCGGGAGCTGCCCGACGACACGGTCGTGCTGGACGGCGCTCCTGAGCCGCTGGGCCGGGGCGGCACCTTCCTCGGCCAGCACCTGTACACGCCGCTGCGCGGGGTGGCGGTGCAGGTCAACGCCTTCAACTTCCCGGTCTGGGGCTTCCTGGAGAAGTTCGCCCCCGCCTTCATCGCCGGCGTGCCGACGGTGGTGAAGCCGGGCAGCCAGACCGCCTACCTGACCGAGGCCGTCGTCCGCTCGATCGTCGACAGCGGGCTGCTCCCCGAGGGCAGCGTGCAGCTGCTGGCCGGCAGCGCCGCCGGCGTCCTCGACGGGCTCGCCGGGCAGGACCTGGTGTTCTTCACCGGCTCCGCGTCCACCGCCCGCAAGCTGCGCAGCCACCCCGCGGTGGTGGCGAACTCGGTGCGCTTCAACGCCGAGGCCGACTCGCTGAACTGCGCGGTGCTCGGCCCCGACGCCACCCCGGACACCCCCGAGTTCGGCCTGTTCGTCGACCAGCTGGTCACCGAGATGACGGTGAAGGCCGGGCAGAAGTGCACCGCCATCCGCCGGGCGCTGGTGCCGCGCGAGCTGGCCGACGACGTGGTGGAGGCGACCCGGGCGAAGCTGGCCGAGGTCGTCGTCGGTGCCCCGGGTGCCGAGGGCGTGACCATGGGCGCGCTGGCCAGCCTGGACCAGCGGCAGGAGGTGCTCCGGGCGGTGAAGGCGCTGCGCGGTGTCGCCGACCTGGTCGCCGGGGACCCGGACGACTTCTCCGTCGTCGGCGCCGACCGGGACCGGGGCGCCTTCCTGCCGCCGATGCTGCTGCGCTGCGACGACCTCTCCGCCGGCGAGCCGCACGACGTGGAGGCGTTCGGGCCGGTGAGCACGGTGCTGCCCTACGACGGCGTGGCGCACGCGGTCGAGCTCGCCGCGCGCGGGCAGGGCAGCCTGGTGGGCTCGATCGTGACCCACGACCCGGCGGTCGCCCGGGAGTTCGTGCTCGGTGCCGCGCACGCGCACGGCCGGGTGCTGGTGCTCGACCGGGACGACGCCGGGGAGAACACCGGCCACGGCTCCCCGCTGCCGGTGCTGGTGCACGGCGGCCCCGGGCGGGCCGGCGGTGGCGAGGAGCTCGGCGGCATCCGCGGGGTGCTGCACCACATGCAGCGCACCGCCGTGCAGGGTTCGCCGGACATGCTGACCACGATCGGCCGCCGGTGGGTGACCGGCGCCGCCCGCACCGACGACGGCGTGCACCCGTTCCGCAAGTCGCTGGCCGAGCTGCGGATCGGGGACTCGGTGACCGCCGGGCCGCGTGCGGTCACCCTGGCCGACATCGAGCACTTCGCCGAGTTCACCGGGGACACCTTCTACGCCCACATGGACGAGGCGGCCGCCGCAGCCAACCCGCTGTTCGGCGGGCGGGTCGCGCACGGCTACCTGATCGTCTCCTGGGCCGCGGGGCTGTTCGTCGACCCGGACCCGGGGCCGGTGCTGGCCAACTACGGGGTGGACAACCTGCGGTTCCTGACGCCGGTCAAGCCCGGCGCGGAGCTGACGGTCACCCTCACCGCCAAGCAGATCACCCCGCGGGGCGGCGCCGACCACGGCGAGGTGCGCTGGGACGCGGTCGTGGTGGACGGCGACGGACAGCCGGTCGCCACCTACGACGTGCTCACCATGGTGGCCAAGACCTGGGCCCCGGCGGCCGACCCGAGCTGAGCGGCGCCCGGCGGCGCGTCGGGGTCAGCCGGCGGCGGTCGAGCCGTCCGGCCGGCGGGTGACCTCGACGTGCGGCCGGGTCTGCCACAGCGCCCACTCGGCGCTGATGTCGCCGGCGGTGCGCAACAGTCGGGGGAGGTGCTCGGTGAGCAGCCGGTCGGTCGAGGTCTCCGCGGCGTGCACCGTCACGTTCATCGCGGCGCGCACGGCGCCGGCGCCGTCCCGGACCGGCACCGCGACCGAGCGGACGCCGGGGGCCAGTTCCTCGTCGGCCAGTGCCCAGCCACGGGCGCGGACCTCGGTCAGCTCGGTCTGCAGCTGGTCGGCCGAGCGGCCGATGTAGGTCGGCAGCCCGGCCCGGCTCGGCTCGGCCAGGGTGGCCTCCAGCTCGGCGGGGGAGAGGCCGGCGAGCAGCACCTTGCCCTGCGAGGTCTGCACGGCGGGGAAGCGCGTCCCGATCTCCACCCGCAGGGTGATCAGCTTCGGGACGGCGACCCGGGCGACGTAGACGATGTCCGAGCCGTCGAGCTGGGCCATCGAGGAGGACTCACCGGTCTGCGCGACCAGCGCCTCCAGGTGCGGGCGGGCGATGTCCCACAGCCCCAGCGCCCCGACGTAGGCCATGCCGAGGGTGAGCACCTTCGGGGTGAGCCGGAAGGCGCCGGCGGAGGAGCGGACGAACCCGAGCTCCTCCAGGGTGAGCAGCAGCCGTCGCGCGGTCGGCCGGGCCAGCCCGGCGGCGGTCGCGACGTCGCTCAGTGACATGACCGGGTGGTCGGCGTCGAAGCAGGCCAGCACGTCCAGCCCGCGCGCGAGCGCCTCCACGAAGTCCGGCCCCGTGCCCCGTCCTGCCACCGCGCGCCACCTCCCCGTCCCGTTGCTGCTGGTGCGTCGCACCGCGCCGGGCCGGCGCGGTGCGACGGGTGCTCAGTGCGAGCTGTGCTGGTCCAGCGAGGGCTCGCCGAACACGTTGCCCCGGGCTCCGTGGGTGGAGTGGACTTGTACTCGGTGTAGGTGTACGGGTTGTCCAGGACGTCGTCGTCCGGCAGGTCCGGGTTCATGCCGGCCGCCCACGCCTCCGGGCCGAGGGTCGACTGCAGGTGCTCGACCGTCGCGTCGACGGTCCGCCGCACCGCGGCCAGGTCGGCACCGACCAGCTGGTGCTCGTGCTTCACCACCCGGCCGCCGACGAGCACCGTGTGCACGTCGCCGCGCTGGGCCTGGAAGGCCACGTGCCCGTAGGGGTTCAGCAGCGGGAAGGAGACCGGCGACCGGTCGTTCTTGATCAGCACGACGTCGCCCTGCTTGCCCGGCTCCAGGCTGCCCAGGTCGTCCCGGCCCAGCGCCAGCGCGCCGCCGCGGGTGGCCCAGTCGACGACCTGCTCGGCCCGCAGGTGCACCTGGGTGACCGTCTGCCCCTGGGCGTGCGCCTCCAGGTGCTCGCGGGAGCGGTCGGCGCCCAGCGTGCTGCGCATCGCGGAGAACAGGTCGCTGCTCCACCACACGCTGGTGTCCATCGACAGCGAGACCGGGATGCCGTGCCGGCGCACCTGCCAGGTGGGCGGGTAGCCCTGCCCGGCGCTCTGCTCGGACTCCGTGGACACCGAGATCGAGCCGCCGGTCGCGGCGATCCGGTGGTAGGAGTCGGTGGTCAGCGTGGCGGCGTGCACGTAGACCGTCTCGGGGGTCATGAAGCCGTTGTCGTGCATCAGCCGGATGCCCTCGTCCCCGGTGGCCCCCCAGACGCCGGCGTGCGTGGTGACCGGCAGGCCGAGCTCGCGCGCCACCTCGAAGGCGGGCTTCTCCGGGAACGCCGGGTCACCGGTGACGTCGAAGGCCAGCTGCAGGCCGAGCTTGCCCTCGTCCTGGCGACGCTTGAGGAACGCCTGCACGGCCGGGTCGGTGGCCCACTCCCACGGGCCGGCCTGGATGTTGCCGTAGGCCAGCAGGAACCGGCCGGGCACCGCGAGCAGGGCGTCGGCGGCGGCCTCGGCGTGGTCGACGGTCTGCAGCCCGTGCGACCAGTCGACGGTGGTGGTGACCCCGGCCTCGACGGCGTCCCAGGCAGACAGCAGGTTGCCGGCGTGAACGTCCTCGGGACGGAAGGCCTTGCCGTGCTCGAGGTAGTACCAGACGAAGTACTGGGTGAGCGTCCAGTCGGCGCCGTAGCCGCGCATCGCGGTCTGCCACATGTGCCGGTGGGTGTCGATCATGCCGGGCATCACGACGCCGCCCTGCGCGTCGATCTCCAGGGTCCCGGCCGGGACGTCGAGCTGCTGGCCGACGGCGGCGAGCTTCCCGTCCACGACGAGGACGTCGGCGTCGGGCAGCACGGTGTGTGCGTCGTCCATGGTCAGCACGGTGCCGTTGCGCAGCACGACCGGGCGGTCGGTCGCCTGCCCCGCGACGTCGGTGTCGGGCTGGGACATCGTCTACCTCCAGGCCGTCACCGGACTGTCGCGGACGAATGTCCGCAGAACGGTCAGCCTGGCGACGGCCCCACTGTCGTGGTGATCGCGACCACATGTCAAGGCGGAGGATCGAGTCAGACGTTCCGGTTGACAGTGGAACAGTGCGGTGGTGAGACTCGGCGGCACTCCGGACGCCCGTCCGCTTGACGGCGAAACACCGCTCGAGGGGCCACACCCGATGACCGAACACCCACTGCCGCCCGGTTCCGCGCCGGGTCGGGGGCCGCTGTCCGGCCTCTTGGTGGCCGACTTCTCCCGGGTCCTGGCCGGGCCCTACGCCACCATGCTGCTGGCCGACATGGGCGCCGAGGTGGTCAAGGTGGAGAGCCCCAGCGGCGACGACACCCGCAGCTGGGCGCCGCCGGTGCGCGAGGGGGTGTCGACCTACTACCTGGGCGTGAACCGGAACAAGCGCTCCATCGCCCTGGACCTCAAGGACCCCGCCGACGCCGCCGCGGCCCAGGAGCTGGCCCGGCGCGCCGACATCGTGATCGAGAACTTCAAGACCGGCGGGCTCGGCCGCTTCGGCCTGGACTACGCCAGCGTCAGTGCGACCAACCCCCGCGTCGTCTACGCCTCGATCACCGGCTTCGGCAGCGGGCCGGCCGGTGCGCCGCTGCCCGGGTACGACCTGATCGTGCAGGCGATCTCCGGCCTGATGAGCCTCACCGGCGACCCCGAGGGCGAGCCGTTCCGGGCCGGCATCTCCGTCTTCGACGTGATGGCCGGCCTGCACGCCACCATCGGCGTGCTCTCCGCGCTGAACGTCCGGCACGAGACCGGCCGCGGCCAGCACGTCGAGGTCAACCTGCTGTCCTCCGCGCTGTCCGGGCTGGTCAACCACGCCAGCGCCGTCGTCGCCGGTGACGTCGTCCCGTTCCGGATGGGCAACAGCCACCCGAGCCTGTTCCCCTACGAGCCGCTCCCGTGCGCCGACGGCGACCTGATCATCACCGCCGGCAACAACGGCCAGTTCCGCCGGTTGGTCGAGGTGCTCGGCGTGCCCGAGCTCGCCGACGACCCGCGGTTCGCCCGCAACGAGGACCGCACGGCCAACCGGGACGAGCTGCGCCCGCTGCTGGTCGAGCGGCTGAGCACCCGGTCCAAGCGGGACTGGTTCGACGACATCATCGCCGCGGGCGTGCCCTGCGGGCCGATCAACACCGTCGACCAGGGGGTGGCCTTCGCCGAGTCGATCGGCCTGGACCCGGTGGTGACCGTGGGGGAGGGTGAGGCGGCAGTGCCGTCGGTCCGCCACCCGATCACCTTCTCCGAGACGCCGGCCGACTACCGGCTGCCACCGCCGGCCCTGGACGAGCACGGCGCCGAGCTGCGACGGTGGCTGGCCACCGAGGAGGACGCGTGACCACCCCCGAGTACCCGACCGCGCTGGGTGCCTCCAGCCGCGAGTCGATCACGCTGCTGGGCACCGACCTGGCCCGCGACGTCATGGGCACCGTCGGCTTCGGCGAGCTGGCCTTCTGGCTGGCCACCCAGCGGCGGCCCACACCGGGGGAGACCCGGGTCTTCGAGGCGGTGCTGGCCGCGCTCGCCGACCACGGCTTCACCCCGACCGCCATCGTCACCCGGCTCACCTACCTGTCGGCACCGGACTCGGTGCAGGGGGCGCTCGCCGCCGGCCTGCTCGGCGGTGGCTCCCGGTTCCTCGGCGTCACCGAGGACTCCGGCCGCTTCCTGGACGACGTGCTGAAGGGCGTGGACGGTGCGCTGCCGACCGACGACGCGGGTTGGGACGCCCTGGCCCTCGAGACGGTGACCGCCCAGCGGGCGGCGCGGCGCTTCGTCCCCGGGCTCGGCCACCACGTGCACAAGGACGGCGACCCGCGCACCCCCCGGCTGTTCGAGATCGCGACCGAGGAGGGGCTGTTCGGCCCGCACCTGTCGCTGTTCGCCGCGATCGGCCGGGTCCACCCCCAGGTGCTCGGCAAGACCCTGCCGCTCAACGGGGCCGGGGTGTGCGGTGCGGCGCTGGCCGACCTGGGCCTGCCGCTGCAGCTGCTCCGCGGCTTCGCGCTGCTCGCCCGCACGGCCGGGCTGATCGGGCAGCTCGCCGAAGAGCTGCGGCATCCGGTCGCCAACGACGTGTTCCTGTCCGTGGACCTCAACAACCGGTCCGTCGCCCCCGACCCGTACCTCCCTGACCTCAACGGAGACAGTCATGGCTGAACTGGCCGCGGTGATCGCGTCCACCCACCACCCCTTCTACTACCGGGCCAGCACCGCCACCGGCGCGGACCGGCCGCCGTTCGCCGACGAGTGGGTGGCGAAGATCGAGGCGTTCCGCGAGACGCTCACCCGTGCGGAGCCCGACGTCCTGGTGATGGTCGGCAGTGACCACTTCCACCAGCTGTGGCTGGACAACATGCCGCAGTTCCTGGTGGGCAAGGCGCCGTTCTTCGACGCCAACTTCCACAACGAGGAGCGCGAGTTCGGGCTGCCGAAGATGACGCTGCGCGGCGAGGAGGACCTGGCGGCGCACCTGCTGCGGGACGGGCTGGACCGGGACTTCGACCTGGCCTTCAGCAACGAGCTGCGGATCGACCACAGCATCACCTGCCCGATCATCACGCTGCGCCCGCAGGCCGACCTGCCGATCGTGCCGATCTACACCAACATCTTCGCCCCGCCGCTGCCGCAGCCGAAGCGCTTCGTCCAGCTGGGCCGGGCGATCCGGGAGATGGTCGAGTCCTGGGAGAGCGACAAGCGGGTGGCGGTGATCGGCACCGGGCACCTGTCCCTGGAGCTGGGCGGGCCGCGCCAGTTCGGCGAGCACGGGCCGGACCCGGAGTTCGACCGCAAGGCCGTCGAGTGGATCGCCAGCGGGGACATCGAGGGCTGCCTGGCCGAGGTCTCCCTGGAGTCCCTGCACCACCCGGGCAACGCCACCCACGGGTTCATGGACTTCATGCTGATGATGGGCGTGGCCGGCGAGGGCGCAAAGGCCGACCACGTCGACACCCTGGACCTGTTCCACACCATGGAGGCGTACTTCACCTGGTACCCCAACGGGGTCCCGAGCACGGGCGGTGTGTCGGCATGAGCAAGTACCTGCTGGACAAGTTCCTGTTCACCGTCGACCGCGACCCCGAGCTGACCGAGCGCTACCGGGAGGACCCGGCCGGCACGGTCACCTGGTGGGAGGCCGAGATGGCCAACACCATCCTCAACTGCATCCCCGCGGAGAAGACCACCTGGCTGGCCTTCACCGACGAGGAGCGGCGAGCGCTGGCCGAGCACGACCACGTCGCGCTGTTCCAGATGGGCGCGCACCCGTTCCTGACGCTCACCCTGTTCATCGCGCTGTTCGAGCGCGACCACGGGCCGATGGAGTACCAGCGTGCCTACGGGAAGGCGATGGAGCACATCTCCATGCCCTATCCCGACATCGCGACCTGAGCCGGTGCGCGCCGCCGTCCTGACCCGGCCGGGCGAGCCGCCCGCCCTGGTGGACCACCCGGACCCGGTGCCCGGCGAGGGCCGGACCCTGGTCCGGGTGACCGCCGCCCCGGTCGTGCCGCTGGACCTCCTCTGCGCCTCCGGGACGTCGTACTTCGGCCGTCCGGCCGTGCCCTACGTACCAGGTGTGCAGGGGGTGGGGGTCGTGGTGTCGTCGGCGGTGCTGACGCCCGGCACCCGGGTCTGGTTCGCCACCTCGGCGGGGATGAGCCCGGGCGACGGCAGCCTGGGCGAGCTCTGCGCCGTGCCGGACGCCGACGTCGTCCCGCTCGCCGGGGACCTGCCCGACCCGGTCGTGGCCGCGCTGGGCCTGTCGGCGGTCGCCGGCTGGATGGCGCTGACCTGGCGCGGCCGGTTGCAGCCGGGGGAGCGGGTGCTGGTGCTCGGTGCCGGAGGTGCGGTCGGTCAGGCCGCGCTCGGCGCCGCCCGCGCGCTGGGGGCCGGGCGGGTGGTCGGGGTCTGCCGCTCGCCGTCCGCCGCCGACCGTGCCCGCCGGGCCGGCGCCGAGGACGTCGTCCTCACCGGGGACGGCGGCGACCTGGCTGCGCGGATCCGGCAGACGGTCGGCTCGGACGTCGACCTCGTCGTCGACCCGGTGTTCGGCGCCGTGGCCGCGGCCGCGTGCTCGGTGCTGGCGCCCGGTGGGCGGCTGGTCAACCTGGGTGGCGCGGCCGGGGACGCCGCCGAGTTCTCCTCCGCCGTGCTGCGCAGCCGGAGCATCGACGTGCTCGGCTACACCAACAACGCGCTCACCGGCGAGCAGCGGGCCGCCGCGCTGACCGCGGTGCTGCGGCACGCCGCGGCCGGGCAGCTCCGGGTGGAGCACGCCGTCCTCCCGCTGGCGCGGGTCGAGGAGGCCTGGGCGGCCACCGCGGCCGGGGGCGGGAGCCGGTCCGTCGTCGAGCTGTCGGTGCGCTGACCGAGCACCGCCGGTGGTGACGGATGGGACGCGTGTGTCCGGAGAGTGACGCGACCACCGTCACCCGATGAAATGCGGGCAACGGATTGTCACGACTACATAACGCCGTTACGTTGGCCGGGTCCAGTCGGTCGCCACGTCCCCACCCGGGGAGCCCGACCGGACGCCGCCGAGTCGCCCTCCGGGGCGAGCCGGGGACCCACCGCACCACTGGGGTGAATCCCGCGCCCGGACGACCGTCCGGGCCGGGTAGGGCTGCTTCCCGCCCGAACCCGTCAGCTGACCTGGTAGGCGGCCATCGGAAGACACCTGTTCGGAGCACTCCTGCCCATGCGCGCCCGCACCACCACCTCTGCCGCCACCGGCCGACGCCGTCCGCCGGCCGGCATGCGCCGCCCCGGGCTCTACCTGGGCATCGCGGCGGCCGGAGCCGTCCTGGTCAACGTCGTCGTCGGCGTGGGCCCAGCGGCCCAGGCCGACCCCGTGGCCTCCCAGCCGGTGAGCGTCGCCGAGCAGCTGGGGCTGGCCGCCCAGTCCGGCGCCGTCGACGGGACCGAGGACCTGCGGCCGCTCGAGGAGTTGGCCGCCAGCCGGGCCACCCGGGAGGCGGAGCAGACCGCCGCCCAGCAGGCGCAGGCGGCGGCCGACCAGGCCGTGCTCGACCAGCAGGCCGCCGAGGCCGAGGCTGCCCGCGTCGCCGCCGAGGCAGCGGCCGCCGCAGAGGCGGAGGCCGCTCGCATCGCCGCGGAGGCAGCGGCTGCTGCGGAGGCGGAGGCGAAGGCGGCTGCCGCGAAGCCCGCCGCACCGGCGCGGGCCGGTGCCGCCGCCAAGCCCGCAGCCGGGGCCGCCTCGACGGCCGGCACGGCGGTGTCCGCGATCGCGAAGATCACCAACAGCGCCGGACCGATCAAGCCGCAGGCGCAAGCTGCCGCGAACGCCGTGGTCAGCAACGTGCCCGGCGCCGGCTCGATCACCCTGGGCGGCACCCGGCCCAGCGCCGCCGACCCGCACGGTCACCCGTCGGGGCTGGCGGTGGACTACATGGTCATGTCCGACGCCGCCCTCGGCGACGCGATCGTCGCCTACCACGTGGCCAACTGGGCCGAGCTCGGCGTCGACTACATCATCTGGGAGCAGCGGATGCTCTCCTCGCCCGGTGGCTCCTGGAAGCAGATGGAGGACCGGGGCAGCGTGACGGCCAACCACTTCGACCACCCGCACGTCAACTACCGCTAGGAACTCGGTCGGCAACGGCCGCCCAGAGGGCGGCTTCAGGGGGGACTTGCTTGCCAGGCTGGTCGCGCTTCCTCGGGCGGTACGCCACGGGGACGTAGCGTGTGGCAGTGCCCCTTCTGCGACGTCGTCAGCAACCTCTAGACACGCAGGACTACACAGTCGAGACGCAGTACTGCGCGGACTGCGACAGTCACTTCGCCCGGGTCACCGGCTACGTGCATGAGCCCAACGACGGCCCGACTGTGGCCACGTACTACGCCGTCTGCCACGGACACCCGGAGCACGAAGTCGCCTTGGACGTCATCCTCGGCTCCTGGGGCGACGATGCAGACTTCAGCGACCACGAGACGTTCTCCTGCATCTGGAGGCCGCGGCCCCAAGGGGTCCTCGCCGTGGATGCGTTCGTCACCTTGTCGTTTCCTGACGGGGAAGACGTCCCGGCAATCCTCGGGCGTCCCATGAGTCGGCACGACGCCCTGCAGAGCCCCCGGATCCAGACCATCTGGGCGATCACCGACGCCCTGGCCACAACCGTCGACCCCATCACCGAACAGGTGATGGCCCGTCGCGGGCGCAAGCATCGGCGCGCGGCGCGGAGCTAACGACCCATTCCGTGCGAAGAGGCGTAATACCCCTCCAGGTACCGGCTGGGGTGAGTCCCCGCTCCTTCGCGCGCTTCGACGCGTGTCCCTAGATGGGCCGCTCAGGGACACTCCGGCACCACTGCCCGGTCTGTATCGGCAGGGCTGGCGTCAGGGGTCCTGGGGCTCGGGAACACGGCCGGTTGCGGGCGCCGGGGCTGGCGGGTCCGGCACCGCAGCGCCACGATGTGGGTGTGCTGCGGGCGGTACTTCGGGCCGCCCTCGTGGGCGCGATGGTGCTGATCGTGGTGGTCGGTCTGCTGTGGACGTTCCAGCGCCGCCTGGTGTACCTGCCCGACGACGGCCCGGTGCCGGCCGCAGCCGAGGTCGTCCCCGGTGGCCGGGACGTCGAGCTGACCACCGCCGACGGGCTGACCCTCGGCGCGTGGTTCGTGCCCGGGCCGACGGCCGACGCACCGGCCGTGCTGGCGGCCAACGGCAACGGCGGCCACCGCGGGGTCCGGGCGCCGCTGGCCCGGGCACTGTCGTCAGCCGGGCTGGCGGTGCTGCTGTTCGACTACCGCGGGTACGGCGGCAACCCGGGCAGCCCGACCGAGGCCGGGTTGGCCCTCGACGTCCGTGCGGCGCGCGACTGGCTGCTGGCCGACGGCGGGGTCCCGGCCGAGCGGCTGCTGTACTACGGGGAGAGCCTGGGCGCCGGCGTCGTCACCGAGCTGGCCGTCGCGCACCCGCCGGCCGGGCTCGTGCTGCGCTCGCCGTTCGTCGACCTGGCCGCCGTCGGCAGCGAGCACTACCCGTTCCTGCCGGTCCGGTTGCTGCTGCGCGACCGCTACCCGGTGGCCGAGCAGGTCGCCCGGGTCGAGGTCCCCACCACCGTCGTCCTGGGCACCGCCGACTCGATCGTGCCGCCGGAGCAGAGCAGAGCGGTGGCCGCTGCCGCCGGGCAGCTGCACCGCACGATCGAGGTGCCCGGCGCCGACCACAACGACGCCGTCCTGCTGGACGGCGACCAGCTGGTCGCCGCCGTCGTCGAACTGGCCCGCCTGACCACCGACCCCTGACCCGTCCCCCGGGCTGACGCCCGCCTGCCACCAAAATGGCCATTTTGGTGGTCGAGGGCGGGTCAGGTGCCGCAGAAGGTCTGGTAGGTGGCGCCGAAGTCGGCGGGGGCGGGGGTGGCGTACCGCTCCAGGCCCGGGCGCTCGGTGTACGGGTGGGTCACGGCGTCGAGCAGGGGGCCCAGCGGGGCCAGGTCGCCGCCGGTCGCCGCGGTGAGCGCCTCCTCGACGAGGTGGTTGCGCGGGATGTAGAGCGGGTTCACCCGGTCCATGGCGTCGGCGTCCGGGGCCAGTGCGCGCCAGCGCTCCGACCACGCGTCGAACGAGGCCAGGTCGAGGAAGAGGTTGCGGACCGGGTCGACGTCGCCGCGGGCGGCGGCGCCGAGCAGCCGGAACCCGGATGTGTGGTCGACGTGGCCGGCCTGCAGCAGCGTCAGGAACTCCTCGACCAGCGGCGCGGCCACCGCGTCGTCCAGCCCTTCCGGCAGGCCGAGCTTGGCGCGCATGCCGGCCGACCAGGCCGCGTCGTACTGCGGCCGGAACTCACCCAGCGCCGCCACCGCGAGCTCGATCGCGGGCTCCTGCTCCTCGGCGAGCAGCGGCAGCATCGCCTCGGCGAGCCGGGCGAGGTCCCACTCGGCCACGATCGGCTGGTTGCCGTAGGCGTAGCGCCCGCCGTGGTCGATCGAGCTGTACACCGTGGCCGGGTCGTGGGCCTCCAGGAAGGCGCACGGCCCGTAGTCGATCGTCTCGCCCGAGATGGTCACGTTGTCGGTGTTCATCACCCCGTGCACGAACCCGACCTGCATCCACCGGGCCACCAGCTCGGCCTGGGCGGTGACCACCGCGGCGAAGAGCGCCAGGTAGGGGTTCTCGGCCTGGGCGGCGTCCGGGTGGTGCCGGCTGATCGCGTGGTCGGCCAGCCGGCGCAGCAGCTCGGCGTCCCCGCTGACCCGGGCGTACTGGAAGCTGCCCACCCGCAGGTGGCTGCTCGCCACCCGGGCCAGGACGGCGCCGGGCAGCAGCGTCTCCCGGCGCACCGAGCGCCCGGTCGCGACCACGGCCAGGGAGCGCGTGGTGGGAATGCCGAGGGCGTGCATCGCCTCGCTGATCACGTACTCGCGCAGCATCGGACCGACCGCGGCCAGCCCGTCGCCGCCGCGGGCGAACGGGGTGCGCCCGGAGCCCTTGAGGTGCAGGTCGCGCAGCTGGCCCTCCACGTCGGTCAGCTCACCGAGCAGCAGCGCCCGGCCGTCGCCCAGCCGCGGCACGAAGCCACCGAACTGGTGCCCGGCGTAGCCCTGGGCGACGGGGGTGGCCCCGGCCGGGACGGCAGTGCCGACCAGCAGGCGCAGCCCCTCGGCGGTCCGCAGCGTGGCGGGGTCGAGCCCGAGCTGGGCGGCCAACGGCTCGTTGAGCAGGAGCAGTCGGGGATCGGGGGCGTCGTCGGCCTGCCAGGCGACGGCCAGCTCGGGCAGCTCCCGGGCGAAGCGGTGGTCCAGGCTGAGGATCGGTGCCGGTGCGAGACTCACCCCACCGAGGCTACGTCGGATCCCGGGAGCGGCCAGTCGCCGCAGCGCCGGCTCAGAGCTGCGGCGCGAGGTGCTCGACGGCCCAGGAGCGCAGCGTGGTGGGCGTCGTGGTGAGCACCGAGCGCGGGTCGGCGGGGACGAAGTCCTCCCGCAGGCCGCGGGACATCCCGACGAACCCCTCGACCTGGGCCTCGGACAGCCCCGCCGCCCGGAGGCCGGCGCGCAGGTCGTCGTCACCGATCTGCTCGGCGCGGACCGCCCGGCCGGTGGCGGCGGCCACGATCCCGGCCACTGCTTCGAAGGTGAGGTCCTCCGGCCCGTGCACGGCGAGCACCCGCCGGCCGGACCAGCCCGGGGACAGCAGGTTGGCCACCGCCACCTCCCCGATGTCCCGCGGGTCGACCCAGGGCATCGGCCGGTCGGTCGGCATGGTGGTGCGCAGCACGCCGTCCCGCAGCCCGTCGAGGTCGGACAGCAGGTTGGTGAAGAAGTACCCGCAGCGCAGGTGGAGCACCGCGGCGCCGGTCTCCTCCAGCTGCTCCTCGGTGCGCGCGAGCCCGTCGATCTGCCCGACGCCGTGGCGCTTCTCGGCGCCGACGCTGCTCTGGAACACGACCCGGGACACCTGGTTCTCCCGCACCGCGCGGGCGGCGACCGCGCCCATCCGGGTGGACGTGGCGACCGGGTCGTCGTCCAGCGTCGGCGGGTCGACCCAGTAGAGGGCGTCCGCGCCCTCGGTCGCCCGCAGCACCGTGTCCAGGTCGCCCTGGTCACCGACCACGAGGTCGACCCGTTCCCGCGTCTGCGGGTCCAGCTTCTCCGGGGAGCGCAGCAGCAGGGTGGGCCGCAGCCCGGCCTGCAGGAGCAGCCGGACCACGCGGGAGCCCACGTGCCCGGTCGGGGTGGTGACCACGATCCTCATCGACAGCCTCCGGTGGATGGGTGTGTGCTGTGGCGTACCCGGCCATGCCAGCACGGGGTGCCGACAGTTCTCCGGCGAGCGCGCGGCCGCGCCTCGTGCCCGGACACCTCGGGCGTCGGGGAGACTCCGCACGCCCTCACCTGGGCACGGCGGTCGAGACGAGGACGGTGCGACATGAGTGCGGACGGACGGCGGGCGGCGGTGGCCGGGCTGGTCTTCCCGGCCCTGCTGCTGGCGGGGTGCACGGACGACGGCCAGGCCGAGGCCATCCGCTCCTACGAGGTCGACCTGGTGGCCGACGCCGACGGCTCACTTGAGGTCGAGGAGACGATCGCCTACGACTTCGCTGACTCCGAGCGGCACGGCATCGAGCGGCTGATCCCCGAGCGGGCGCCCTTCGAGCAGACCCGCGACCGGCTCTACCCGATCAGCGACGTCGTCGTGGAGAGCCCCACGGGTGCGCCCGCGGACACCGAGGTCACCAGCGAGGACGGCGTCCTGACCGTCCGGGTGGGGGACGAGGACACCGAGGTCACCGGCGAGCACACCTACGTGCTCCGCTACCGGGTCGAGGGGGTCGCCGACCCGGGGGACGACGGCGACCGGGTGGCCTGGAACGCGGTCGGGACCGGCTGGGAGGTGCCGATCGAGCAGGTGGACGTCCGGCTGACCGGCCCGGCGGGCGCGGCGCCGGTCTCGGGGGACTGCGTGGTCGGCACGGACGACGCCCTGACCGCCTGCCCCATGGACGTCGAGGCCGTCGGTGCGGTGCGCGCGGAGGCCGGCGGGCTCGACCCGGGGGAGGGCGTGACGGTGAGCGCCACCTACCCGGCGGGCACCTTCGCCGGCGCGGAGCCGGTGCTCGAGGAGACGTTCAGCCCGGCGCAGGCCTTCCGCCTCACCCCGGCGACCGCGGGGCTGGCCGTCGGAGGGCTGCTGCTCCTCGTCGTCCCGCCGCTGCTGCGGGCCCGGCGGAGCCGCCCGGCCGGATCCGGGCCGCGGGCCCCGCAGCTCACCCCGCCACACGACGCCCGGCCGGCCCAGCTGGGCACCGTGCTCGACGGCCGCGCCCAGCGGCACGAGGTCCTCGCCACCCTGCTGGACCTGGCCGTCCGCGGCCAGCTGCGGATCGAGGAGGTCGCCGTCGATCCTGCCGACGACGAGCCGGACGCCGACGTCCCCCCGGACTGGCGGCTGGTCCGCACGCCGGCCGACCAGCGGGGGCTGCGCCTCTACGAGCAGCTGCTCCTTGACGACGTCTTCGCCGACGGCGAGGTCGTCCTCCTGTCGGACCTGCAGTCACGGTTCCCGGCCATCGCGGCCCGGGCCTGCGCGGCGGTGTACCGGGACGTGGTGGAGCTGGGCTGGTTCCGCGCCGACCCCGCCGCGGTCCGGCGTCGCTGGTACGCCCTCGGTGCCGGGGTGCTCGTGGCCGGCGTCGTCCTGACCGTCGTCCTGGCCGTCACCAGCACGTGGGCGCTGGCCGGCACCGGCGTCGTCCTCGCCGGGCTGGTCCTGCTGGGGCTGGCCGGGCGGATGCCCCAGCGCACCCCGGAGGGCGCCCAGGTGCACGAGCGGGCGGCCGCGTTCCGCGACCAGCTCGCCACCTCCGACGGGCCGTGGTCCGCCGACGCGGACCAGCTGGCCGACCTCGCCGGTGCGGCGCGCACCGACCTCCGGGTCCGGTACCTGCCGCACGCGGTGGCCCTCGGGGTGGCGGAGGAGTGGACCACCGCGGTGCAGGCGGCCCGCCCCGGTGCCACCCCGTCCTGGTACGTGCCCGCGCACGGTGCCGGACACGTCGGCGTGTGGCCGGCGCTGCTGGCGTTCTCGGCCCCGGACAACCCGGCGCTCTCCCCGCCGGCGAGCGCCGGCAGCGGGACCGGCTCGACCTACGTGGGCGGCGCGGCCGGGGGAGGGGGCGGCGGCAGCTGGTGAGGCGGCGTCACACCGGCTCGACGACCGCGCCCTCCGCGGGGACGCCCAGCGGGACGACGACCGGCGGGCCCCCGTCACGGGGCCAGGACCGGTGGCCGCGGAAGGCCAGCGGCAGCCCGCGGGCGGTGAACGGGTCGGCGGAGTCCATCGCCTGGACGTGCACGTGCGGCTGGGTGGAGTTCCCCGAGTTGCCGCACTCGGCCAGCGGCTGGCCGGCCGTCACCAGGTCGCCGGGGCGCGCCCGCAGCGACCCCTCGCGCAGGTGGGCCAGCACGACGTGGGCGCCCCCGGGTTCGAGCTCGAGCACCACGTGGTTGCCGGCCAGGGCGCCGGCGCCGCCGCGGGCCCGGCTCGCCTGGGTGAGGGCGTAGGGCACCCGGGCGGCCTGCGAGCGGCGCGCCACGCCGTCCGGCTCGCCGTCGTGCACCGACACCACCCGCCCGGCCGCCGGGGCCAGCACCGGCTGCCCGAAGCCGACGAACCGGTCCACCGGCTCGGTGCCCAGCAGCGACCGCCAGTCCCGGGTGGTCGCCGTCCGGCGTCCCCGCACGGCGGTGAAGTCGATGGCGTACGTGGTGGCGAACAGGTGCGTGCCGTGGCTCGGCACCCGCCGCGCCGGGCTGTTCTCCACCCGCCAGGTGCCCCGGAACGGCAACTGGAGCACGACCGCGCCGGGGTCGGCCATCAGAGGTCGCGGCGGACGAAGGACATCGCGGCCAGCGCCCACACCATCGCCACCCACAGCACCGCCCAGCCCAGGTAGGTGAGGGTCAGCGGCGCCGTGCTGAGGAACGGGAAGGCCCCGGCGCCCTCGTCGGCCCCGCCGAACTGGACGATCGCCGACGGGTCCTGGAAGGCGTTCATCGCCCCGCGCCAAAGCCCGTCGGTGGGCAGCAGCACCCGCGACACGCTCCCGACCCGACCGACGGCGTCGTTGCCCAGGGCCTCGCCGATCGCGCCCACCACCCCGGCCACCCAGGTCGTGCAGAACAGGCCGACCGCCACCACACCCGAGGCCATCGGCGAGATGACGGTCGCGAGCAGCACCGTGAGGGTCAGCAGCACCACGGTCTGGGCGGCGAGCAGGGCCAGCGCGGTCGCCGGCGCCGGCGGCCAGTAGTCGACGGTCACCCGGACGACGACGATCTGGGCCAGCCCGGCCAGGGCGACGAAGCCGCTGCCGAACGCGACCAGCCCCAGCCACTTGCCCAGCAGGAACGCCGAGCGACGGATCGGCCGGGCGAGCATGGACAGCGCGATGCCGGACTCGGTCTCCCCGGACAGCGTCGGGCCGGCCAGGAAGGCGGTGCCCAGCGCGGCGACCAGGCTGTAGCCGAACATCACCAGGTTCAGCAGGATGGACGCGGTCAGCCGGGCCTCACCGCTGGTCAGCGACTCGGCCGCCAGCCGGGAGAAGCCCCAGCTGCTCAGCCCGAGCAGCCCGACGGTCAGCGCGACGAGCGCGAGCAGCACCCGCCGGCGGGAGGCCTCGCGCAGGGTGAGCGCGGCGATGGTCAGCACCGTCCGGGCCGTGCTCACGACGGGCCCGCCGCACGGCTCGCGGCGCCGTCCCGCAGGATGCCGAGCAGCCGCTCCTCCAGGCTGATCCGCACCGGCTCCACCGCGTGCACCAGCGCCCCGAGGGAGACCAGGTCACGCACCAGGTCGGGCACCGCCGTCCCGTCGTCGTCGGCGGACAGCGCGACGGTGGACCACTCGCCCTCCCGGTCGACCCGGCCGAGGGCGGCGAGCCGCTGCTGCGCGGCGGGGGAAAGGTCGGTCAGGTGCAGCCGCACCTCCCGCTGGCCGAGCAGCTCGGCAAGCGTGCCGGAGGCGGCGACCCGGCCGCGGTCCAGGACGACGACCCGGTCGCAGACCCGCTCGACCTCACCGATCAGGTGCGAGTTGAGCAGCACCGCGACCCCACGGGACCGCAGCTCGAGCACGATGTCGCGCACGTCGGCGCGGCCCAGCGGGTCCAGGGCGCTGGTCGGCTCGTCCAGCACCACGAACTCCGGCCGGCCGACCAGCGCGACCGCCAGCCCCAGCCGCTGCTGCATGCCCTTGGAGAACCCGCCCACCCGGTCGTCGCCCCGGCCGCACAGCCCGACGAGCGCCAGGCAGTCGCGCTGCTCGGCGGCGGGCACCCCGGCGCCGGAGAGCCGGGCGTGCAGCGCCAGCACCTCGGCCGCGGTCAGCCAGGGCTGGTAGCGGAAGAGCTCGGGCAGGTAGCCGACCCGGGCGCGGGCGGCCGGGTCGGCGGAGCGCTGCCCGAGCAGCATCGCCTCGCCGGCGTCCGGGCGGACCAGGCCGAGCAGCATCTTGATCACGGTGGTCTTGCCGGCGCCGTTGGGCCCGAGCAGCCCGACGATCTCGCCCCGGCCCACCTGCAGCGACACGTCCTCGACGGCCAGGTGCCTGCGGTACTGCTTGCGCAGCCCGGTGCCCCAGGCCGCCGGTGCCGGGGGCAGGCCGGCCACCAGGTCGGCGGCGGCCTGCACCCCGGCACCACTGTCCACGGTGCTCATGCTCAGCGCAGGTCCCGCGCCACGGACAGCAGCTCCTCGGTGTCCAGCGAACCGGCCACCGCGGTCACCACGCCGTCGGAGACCCAGACCACGGCCGCCATCGCGCCGTCGTTGCCGGTCAGCACCGTGGCCTCCTCGCCGTCGACCTCCGCCGTCGAGCTGGTGGCCAGCTCGGCGGGCACGGGCAGCGGGAGGGTCGAGCCGTCGCCGGTGAAGCTCCGCAGCTGCGCCGCGACGTCGTCGGGCAGGCCGGGCAGCGACAGCAGGTGGTCGCGGACCGTCTCGAACGGGATGCCGGAGGAGTACGCCGACGGGGCGACGGCGCGGCCCACGACGAGAGCGGGGAGCCCGGACTCGGAGGACCAGACCTGGGCGACGCCCGGCCCGGCGACCAGCCGCACCGAGCTGCCGTCCAGGCCGGGCGGCGGCGGGGGCAGCACCTCGCCGGCCGCGGCGGCGGCCTGCGCGGCGCGGTCGGCCGAGTAGGTGAAGGTGGCGCTGAGCTGGCCGCCCACCGAGATCGTCGGCTCGCCGGCGACGCCGCGGGGCAGATCGGCCACCTCGGGCACGTCCAGCTCGGACTCCTCCGCGGCGGTGGCCGCGTCGGGGACCTCGTGCACGTCCGGGTCGCCGGTGAGCTCGACGTCGCCGTAGGCGCTCAGGTCCGGCAGCGCGACCAGGTCGTCGGTGGTGAGGCTCAGCGGGGCGATCTCCTCGGTGCGGAAGACCTGCAGCCAGTCGTTGGCGGCCGCCGTCCCGGCACCGGCCAGGACGACGCCGACCGCGAGCACCGCGGCGGCCGGCCGGCGCAGGAACCCGCGCGACCGGCTCGGCCGGACGCGCTCCGGCCGGGCGGCCGGCGCGGCGGCGGGCAGGGCCGCGGTGAGCCGCCGCCAGCCGGCGTCGACGTCGGGGCTGCCCTCGGTCGCCAGCGCGGCGCCGACGAGGTCGGCGTCCCGGCGGGTGGCGGCCAGCGCCGCCAGGCACTGCGGGCACCCGGCGACGTGCGCCCGGTCGGGGTCGGGGACGCCGGCCGGCTCGTCGAGCAGGCGGCGCAGCGTGCCTTCAGTCGGATGACGCATGACGGGTCAGCTCCTTGCGCAGTGCGGATTCGGCGCG
This sequence comes from Modestobacter sp. KNN46-3, assembly GCF_011039295.1. Classification (NCBI taxonomy): domain Bacteria; kingdom Bacillati; phylum Actinomycetota; class Actinomycetes; order Geodermatophilales; family Geodermatophilaceae; genus Modestobacter; species Modestobacter sp. KNN46-3. The sequence continues at coordinate 29,900 of NZ_JAAKGN010000001.1, forward strand.
TCGGACGGTGGTGCCGACGCTGCCGGGGGACATGTCGAGTGCCGCGGCGACCTCGGCGTAGCTGAGGCCGCTGTGCCGGAGCACGAGGACCACGGCCTGCTTGCGGGGCAGCCCGCCGAGCGCGGCCCGGACGCGGCTGCGGTCCTCGCGGGTGAGCACCGCCTCGGCGACGTCGGGGGTGGTGACGTCGCCGAGGCGGTGCACGGTCTCCTCCCGGGACGCGCGGCGCCGCCCGGAACGGATCAGGTTGAGCGCGGTGTGGACGGCGGCGACGGACAACCAGCCGGGCGCCTCGGCGGCCGGCACGGTGGACCGGCCGAAGGCCAGGAAGACCTCCTGGGCGACGTCCTCGGCCTCGTCCCGGGAGCCGAGCACCCGGGCGGCCACGGCCACGACCTGCGGGTAGTCGCGCCGGAACACCTCGCCGAGGTCGGACCGCACGGCACCGGACACGGCACCCGTCACGGCACCCGCCACCGTCCTGTCCTCCCTCTCGACCCGATCCGCTGTGCGCCCCGGCATCGGCAGCCGTACCGCCGCCGGGGCTCCGTGCCGAACGAGGTCCATGCCCCTACAGCACCGCCGCGAGCGCAGATGTGACACCCGGTCGCCGCGAGTCTGCCCGGCTCAGGCGGCGACCCAGCGGATCGGCAGCCGCTTCACCCCGCGCTGGAAGCTCGACCGCAGCAGCGCCGGCGGCCCGTCGAGCTCCAGCACGCTGGTGCGCCGCAGCAGCTCGGCGAACAGCGCGCGCATCTGCACCCGGGCCAGCTGGGCGCCCAGGCAGAAGTGCGGCCCGTGACCGAAGGACAGCTGCGGGTTGGGCGCCCGGCGGACGTCGAAGCGCTCCGGCTCGGCGAACACCCGCTCGTCCCGGTTGGCCGAGGTGAAGGAGACGACCACCTTGTCCCCGGCCCGCACCCGGGCGTCACCGATGGTCACGTCGCGGGTCGCGGTCCGGCGGAACACCATCACCGGCGTCCACCAGCGCAGCATCTCCTCGACCGCTCCGGGCAGCAGCCCCGGGTCGGCGCGCAGCTGGGCCATCGCCTCGGGGTGGGAGAGCAGCGCGATCAGCCCGCCGGGCAGCCCGTTGCGCAGCGTCTCGTTGCCGGCCACCGCGAACAGCCAGAACATTTTCTCGAACTCGGCGTCGCTGACCGGCGGGTCGTCCCCGTCGGTCTGGGCCAGCAGGATCGACATGACGTCCCGACCGGGCGTGCGGCGCTTCTCCTCGGCGAGCAGCCGCGCGTAGGCGTAGAGGTCCGGCATGCCGGCGCGGGTGCGCGGGTCGGGCAGCCGCCCGTCGGCGTCGGGCACCGGGCGCAGCGCCACCGCCTGCCGGGCCATGGCCGTGCCGGTGCTGGCGTCGAACGCCGCCGAGGAGGCGTAGTCGGGGTCCTGCCAGCCGATCACCCGGTTCGACCAGTCGAACATCAGCCGGCGGTCCTCGGCCGGGACCCCGAGCACGTCGGCGAGGGTGACCAGCGGCAGGTCGGCGGCGACGTCCTTGGCGAAGTCGCAGCGGCCCTCGCTGGCACCGGCGACCATGCCCTCGCTGGCACCGGCGACCATGCCATCGTCGGCACCGTCGACCATCCGGTCGACCAGTGCGGCCGCGGTGGCCTCGATCGAGGCGGTGAGCGCGGCCACCGCGCGCGGGGTGAACGACCGGGTCAGCAGGCGGCGCAGCCGGGAGTGGTCCGGCGGGTCCATGTTGAGCATCATCCGGCGGACCCAGGGCAGGTCTCCGGCGTCCTGGACCTGGGTGGCCCCGAGCCAGGAGGAGAAGGTGGCGGGGTCCTTGAGCACCCGCTCGACCTCGGCGTGCCGGAGGACCAGCCAGCAGCCGGGACCGGCCGGCTCGTCGACCCAGGCGACCGGGCCCGCCGCGCGCAGCCGGGCCAGCTCCGCCAGCGGTGGGCCCGTCTCGTAGGTGGCCGGGTCCAGGAGGGGGGCGGTCTCCTGCGGCGCGGTCACAGGTCGTCCAGGAAGCGCTCCACGGTGGTCAGCAGCGCCACGGGCGTCTCGAACATCGCGTAGTGGCCGGCGTTGGTCAGCACCTCCAGGGAGGCGTTGGGGTACTGCTGCAGGAAGGTCTGCTCCATCACCGCGGCGCTGAGCGCCGGGTCGTGCTCGCCCACCACGACCCGGACCGGCACCGGGTCGCCCTGCACCTCGGCGGAGAAGTCGGTGCCCGCCCAGGCGTCCAGGTACGCGCCGAAGGCGGCGGGGTCGGACTGGTCGAAGGAGATCTGCACCATGCGGTCGAGCCAGGTGCGGCTCAGCCGGCCGCCGGTGGTGAGGTCGAGGATCGCGTACCGGTTGCCCCGGTCGCCCGCGGCGCCGCGGAAGAGCTGCTCGGCCTGCTCGTCGAAGGGGACGCCGGTGGAGGGGACCGGGCTCACCCCGATCAGGCCGGTGACCCGGCCGCCGGCGTCGACGAGCACCCGCTGCATCGCACTGCCGCCCATCGAGTGCCCCAGGACGGTGAACGACGACCACCCCTGCGCGTCGACGGCGGCCAGGGCGTCGGCGGAGATCTCGGCCAGCGTGTGCTCGCCGTCCTCCGCGCGGCGCGCGCCGTACCCGCGGTAGTCGAGGAACAGGACGCTGTACCGCTCCTCGTCGATCAGGTCGGCGAACGGCCCCCACCCGGTCGCCGAGCCGAACCAGCCGTGCAGTGCCAGGACCTTCCGGGGGCCGGTGCCGACCACGAGCGGTGCGTTCGCCATCCCGGGAGTGTCGTGGGCCACACGGTGGGGAGGCAAGGGCCCCTCAGCCCCGGCGCCGGAGCTCCAGCCACAGCCAGCCGGCCAGCGCTACCGGGACGGCGAGGAAGGCGGTCATCGCCGGCACCGTGCCGAAGGTCGAGCCCAGCCAGGCCAGCAGCAGCGGGGTGCCGAACCCGGCGTAGGCGAACGCGTAGAAGGCGCTGTTCATGGCGCCCCGGGCCTGCGGAGGCGCCAGCCGGGCAGTGAGGGTCAGCCCCGCGGTGAGGCAGAGCCCACCCGCACCGCCGAGCAGCGCCGCCGAGGGGAGCAGCAGCGCCTCGGAACCGGTGACGATCGCCGCGACGCCGAGGGCGTGCCCGACCGCGGCGAGCACCATCCCCAGCGGTGCCGCACCCCGTGCCGCGCGCCGGCCGAGCCGGGCGGCGACCGCACTGGCGCCCAGCGCCAGCCCCGCGACCAGCCCGGCGTAGGCGACGCCCACCCCGTCGGGGACCACCAGCAGCGGCAGCAGCGTCGCTGCGATCGTCGGGAACGCGAACACCCCGACGGCGGTGGGTGCCAGCGCCGCCCAGAAGGGGCGGCGGGCCTCCGGGGGCAGGCCCAGCGTCATCAGCTTGCCGCCGTGGCGGGCCTGCACGGTCTCCGGCACGGTGGCCAGCGCACCCAGCCCGACGACCAGGACGGCGACGTGCACCAGGTACGGCAGCGTGGTCGGGGCCGGGCCGTACTGGGCGAGCAGCCCGCTCATCGCCGGTGCGACGGCGAAGCCCAGCGACGTGGACACCGCGCCCCGGGTGGCCGCCGACTGCTGACCGTCCGGGCCGGCCAGCTCCTGCAGCCAGGCGTTGGCCACGGAGAAGACCACCCCGGAGACGACGCCCTGCAGCAGCCGCCCGGCGTAGAGCAGCGGCAGGTGGTCGACGGCAGGCAGGAAGAGCAGGGAGACCAGGCCGGCCAGCACGGCGAACGGCAGGACCAGGGCCCGCCGGCCGAACCGGTCCGAGGCGGGCCCGGACAGGGTCAGCGCGGCGATCAGGCCGATCGCGTAGCAGCCGAAGACGGCGGTGACGTCGGCGTCGGAGAGGTCCAGCGTGCGCCGGTAGACCAGCAGCAGCGGCGTGGGGATGTTGGTGCCCAGGGCGACGGTGAACAGCCCGAAGGTGAGCGCGTCGAGCTTCCGCCGCGCAGGGTCCCGCTGGAGCGTGGCCGCCGGCATCCCCGGGACGCTACCGGGAGGCGGCGAGTCGATTGACTTTCGATAGCTGAGGATCGAGGATCGATCCATGGAGCCCGAGGAGTGCGCGGACGTGCTGGTCGTCGGCGCCGGGCTGGCCGGGCTGCACGCCGCCACCCTGCTCGCCCGGCGCGGCCACGACGTGCTGCTGGCCGAACGTCGTCCCGGCCTCAGCGGCGCGATCCGGACGACCGGGATCTTCGTCCGCAAGACCCTCGACGACTTCCCGCTGCCGCCCGACTGCCTCGGGCCACCGATCCGGCGGGTGGTGCTCCACCCGCCGTCACTGCGCCGCCCGGTGACGCTGGACAGCGGCCGCGACGAGTACCGGGTGGGCGACATGGGCGGGCTGTACCGGGCCGCCGCCCGCGCCGCGACCGACGCCGGCGTGCGGCTGGCGCTCGGCACGCGGTACTCCGGTCGGACAGCGGACCACTCGCTGCTGACCGGCCCGGACGGCCCGGTCCGGGTGCGCGCCCGGTTCGTGGTCGGTGCCGACGGAGCCCGCTCCCGGGTCGCGCGGGACCTGGGCCTGGACCGCAACCGGCACCTGCTGGTCGGCGCGGAGGAGGTCTTCGCCGTGCCCGGCAGCGCGGGGCCGCCTGCCTTCCACTGCGTGCTCGACCCCTCCCTGGCGCCCGGATACCTGGCCTGGGTGGTCAACGACGGGCAGCACGCCCACGTGGGGGTGGCCGGCTACGCCGACCGCTTCCCCGACGGCCTCCGCCGGGCCGTGCAGCGGTTCGGCGCCCGCGCCCCCGGCCTGTCCGGGGTGTCGCGGCCGGACGACGTCGAACTGCGCGGGGGCCCGATCCCGGTCGGCGGACTGCTGCGCCGGATCGGCTGCACCGACGGGCTGCTCGTGGGGGACGCCGCGGGCGCGGTCTCCCCGCTCACCGCCGGCGGCCTCGACCCCTGCCTGCGACTGTCCGAGCACGCCGCCGACGTGCTGGACGAGGCCCTGCGGACCGGGCGGCCCGAGGCGCTCGACCGGTACGACGGCGCGGCGCTGCGCAGCAGCTTCCGCGGGCGGCTGCTGCTGCGCCGGGGGCTGGCCCAGGTGCGCACGCCGGCCATGGCGACCGCGGCCTTCACCGCGCTGCGCACCCCGCTGGGGCAGGCGGCAGCGCGGCGCATCCTCTTCGGCGACCGGTCCTTCCCCGCGCCCGGCTGACCTGCCCGGCTCCAGGTGCTCAGACCGCGACGGCGCTGACGAACACGCAGATCCCCTCGCCGTCCGCGGCGTGTGCCCGCAGCCCGACGAGCCGGAGCAGCCGGAGCTCCACCCGGTGGACCAGACGGCGCAGGCCGGAGTAGTCCATCGAGCCGGCGGTCCGGACCTCCAGCTGGTCGAACCCGGCCTGTCGGACGTGTTCGGTCAGCATCCAGTCGGGGAGCAGCGTGATGTGCCCGGGCTGGTAGTAGTGCCCCGGTCCGAAGAACACGGGGGCGCCCCGCAGCACCGTCTTCAGCAGCGAGTGCGGGTGGGTGACGTTCGGGGTGCTGACCAGCAGCCGGTCCCCGACCCGCAGCATCGACCGGATCGACCGGAGCACCTGCCGCGGGTTCTCCACGTGCTCCAGCGTCTCGACGCAGACGACGATGTCGAAGGGGCCCCGGGTCTCCTCGGTCAGCTCCGGGTGGTCCAGGTCCAGCCGGGTGATCCAGTCGTGCGGCGGTTCTAGGTCGGTCGGCACCACGTCGAAGCCGGCATCCTTCAGCCGCATCGCCAGCGCACCGCAACCGGCCCCGACCTCCAGCACCCGGCCGCCCTGCGGGAGCGCGGCCTGCACCAGGGTCACCGCGTACTCGTGGACACCTGGTGCGGCGTGCACGGAGTGGCCGGCGTAGGACCGGTCGCTCGCTGTCCGCTGGATGGTCTTGCGCTCGACCCCGGTCACGCGGTCAGGGTGGCAGGAGTCGGCCCGGACGGCGATCCGACGTCGTCGGCGGGCCGGGGCGCGCGTCCAGGTGGCGCCCGGCGGCGTTACGTTGGCCCCATGTCGAACAGGACGCCGAGCGGTGTGCCCGGAGCGACCCTCCGCGAGCTGGGCCTGCCGCCGCGGACGGTGACCGTGCTGAACCGCGCGGGGGTCGACAGCGTGGCCGAGCTCGCGGCGCTCACCCGGGCCGAGCTGGCCGGGATCGCCGGCCTGGGCCCGGGGTCGCTCGCCGCGATCCGCGCCGTGGTGCCCGAGCCGACCACCGGCTCCGCGGGAGCCACGGAGCCGGAGCCGGTCGAGGAGGAGTCGCCGGATGCCCCGGCGATCCCGTCGTTCGACTCGCTCCGGGACCCGCGGCGGCGCACCGCGTTCGACGTGCTCGCCCCCGCGCCACCGCCGGCTGCACCCGCAGCCGAGCCCGCGCCTGCCCCCCGGCATGCACCGGTGGGGCATGCGCCTCCGGCGGAGTACCGCGACCTGCTGCGGTGGGGTGCACACCTGGCGATCGCTGCGGTGGGTGTCCCGCTGCGGGTGGCCCGGTGGTCGGTCCGGACGTCGCTGCGCCGGCTGCTCGGCGACTGAGCGGCACCCGACGCGGCCCGCGGCGGTCAGAACTGGAACACGATGCGGGCGGGGACGTGTCCGGCGAGCACGTCGGCCATCGCCTCGTTGACGTCGTCGAGCTTGCGGTCGACCGTGATCACCTTCGTGCGGCCGGCGGCGTGCAGGGCGAAGACGTCGGTGAGGTCGTTGCGGGTGCCGACGATCGAGCCGATCACGGACTTGCCGGACAGCACGGTGTCGAAGATCGGCAGCTGCATCGTGCCGTCGGCGGGCAGGGCCACGCAGACCAGCCGGCCGCCGCGGCGCAGCGACCGGTAGGCCTGGTCGAACGACGCCGGTGAGGCGGCGAGTGCCACCGCGACGTCGGCGCCGCCGAGGGCCTGGATCGCGGCGACCGGGTCGGTGGTGGCCGCGTTGACCACCTCGTCGGCGCCGAGCTCGCGGGCCATCTGGAGCTTGTCGTCCTGGACGTCGACGGCGACGACGAAGCCGCCGGCGATGCGGGCGTACTGCAGGGCCAGGTGCCCGAGCCCGCCGATGCCGAACACGGCCACGGTCTCGGCCGGGGCCACGCCGGCCACCTTGATCGCCTTGTAGGTGGTGACCCCGGCGCAGCTCAGCGGGGCGGCGTCGGAGCTGGAGACGCCCTCGGGGACCGGGGTGGCGAAGTCGGCGGCGACGACGGCGTACTCGGCCAGGGCCCCGTCGACGGAGTAGCCGGAGTTCTGCTGGGACTCGCACAGGGTCTCCCAGCCGCCGATGCAGTGCCGGCACTGCCCGCAGGCGGAGCCCAGCCAGGCGATCGCCACCCGGTCACCGACCGCCCGTGCGGTCACGCCCTCGCCGAGCTCCTCGACGACGCCGATGCCCTCGTGCCCGGGGACGAACGGGGGAGTCGGCTTGACCGGCCAGTCGCCGCGCGCGGCGTGGATGTCGGTGTGGCACAGGCCGCTGGCCTCCATCCGGACCAGCACCTGACCTGGCCCCGGCTGGGGGACGGGCACGTCCCGGACCTGGAGGGGGGCACCGAGCTCGGTGACGACGGCGGCCTTCATGGTGATCTCCGTTTCGACGACGGGGGTGTCGGCGTCGACGATCTCGGTGCTGGGCGCGGGCCGGCAGGGGCCAACGTCCCAGGCGGGCAGGACGAGGGCCCCCTGTGCCGGGTGCCCGGGGCGGGGAGCCTGGAGGCGCGGGCGGCAGCGCACCGCCGCCGTCCGGCCCGACTCGTCGCAGTGGAACGGAGCGCTCGTGGAGACCGTCGCCTACGTCGCCGTCGTCATCGCCCTCTGGGTCCTGGCCGGGCTCGCCGCCGTGATGGTGCTGCTCGCCCGGCAGGGCCACCGCCACTGGGGGTGGTACCTGATGGGCGCCGTCCTGGGCCCGCTGTTCATCCCGATCGCCGCCGAACGGGCCCGACGGGACGTCGCGGTGCTGGAGCGCGGGGAGGGGAGCCCCCGGAACGAGGACCCGGACCGGCTGACCGTCGCCGTGGGCGTGGACGGCTCCGCCGAGTCGGACGAGGCGGTACGGGAGGCGGGGCGGCTGTTCGCCGGCGGTGGGGCGGCCTTCGTCCTGGTGAGCGTGCTCGACCCCGACGTGGCCGAGTTCCCGGACGACCCCTGGCGGCGGGCGGCCGACGACCTGCTCACCGACCGGGCGGGCTGGCTGCCCGAGGGCGCCGTGCTGGAGATCGGCTGCGGACAGCCCGCCCGGGTGCTGCTGGAGATCGCCCGGGCCGAGGCCGCCGACGTCCTCGTGCTCGGGCGCCGCGCACGGGGCTTCTCCCGCCGGCTGCTGGGCAGCGTCGCCGAGCGGCTGGCGCACGAGGCCGACGTCCCGGTGGTGTTCCCGCCCGCCGCCGTGGGCCGGCAGCCCGTCGACCGGACCACCGGCCAGGCCGGGCGCCCGGTCCGCCGCTCCTGACGGAGCCGGCCTCAGGACGGCGGGGAGGAGACCGCCGAGGAGCTCACCGCGCCGGCGAGCTCTCGGCGATCTGCTCGGCCCACGCCTGCACGGCCGCCCAGTCGCGGGAGTCGCCGTCGGGAGCGCGCAGCGCGGTCACCATGGCCAGCTCGCCGACCCGAGCAGGGCCCGGTCCAGTCGCCCGGGCAGCACCCGGTGTCCACGGGCGCCCACGGACGAGCCGATCGGCTCGGCGTCGTGCGGCTCGTCCGGGGGGAAGGGCGGTGCGCGCCGGGGTCCCGGGTCCCGGCTGCCCAGGACCTTCGACCCGTGGCCGCGGCGGGGCAGTCAGCCCGGGGGCCGGCTGTCCGGTCCCTGGTCGTCGGGCAGCACGCGCGCGGCCACGACGCCCGGGACGGTCCGGGCGAGGGTCTCGACGGTGGCCCGCTCGCCGTCGGCCCCCGGGGCGCCGCGGGACCGCCGGACGGTCGCGACGCCCTCGGCGACCTCCACCGCCCAGCTGCCGGTCTCCTGCGTGTAGCTCTCCACCAGCCGGAGCAGGTCGGCCCGGATCTCCTCGTCCGGGCGGGCCAGCGGGCGCAGCAGGTCCCGGCGGCTGACGATGCCCGCCAGCCGCTCCCCGTCCAGCACCGGCACGCTGCGCAGCCGGGCGTCGACGAACAGCCGCGCCACGTCGGACACGTCCGCCGTCACCGGCACCGTGCGGACCGACGTCGTCATCACCCCGCGCACGAGCAGGGCCGGTGGCGTGTCGGGCACGGGCGACCGGCGGAGGTGGAGCCGGGGGTCGGGCGGCAGCCGGTCCCGGAGGACGTCGGCCTCGGCGACGATCCCGATCACGGCGCCGTCCTCGCCGACCACCGGCAGGGCGGCGAAGCCCCGCTCGGCCATGACCTCGGCCGCGTACTTCGCCGAGGTGTCCGGCCCCACGGTGACCACCTCGGGTGTCATCACGTCCCTGACCTGCACGGCTCCTCCTCGTCGTCGGCGGTGTCGCCGGCAGTGTCCTCGGCGGTGCGCCCCCGACGGTAGAGCCGTCGGCGGCGTCCCGGCAGGGTCCTCGGACCCGACCGGGGACGTGCTCGCCCAGCTGCCGGGTGTTCCGCTCTGGCGGAGACAGGTGAAGTCCGCTTCACTTGTCCTCGTCGTGGAGGGGAGTACCCCAACGCCACCTCGTCGTCAGCACGGCCCTCGTGGCCCGGCGGGATGGGGCTCCTGGGCGGGTGTCCGGGAGCGGGGGAGACCTCCGGTCGCACCTGACCGGAAGGTGCCCTGTGGACGTCCCCCTCTGGATCTGGCTCGCCGTGCTGGCGGTCATCCTCGTCATGCTCGCCGTCGACCTCTTCGCCCACCGGAACGCGCACGTGATCGGCGTGCGGGAGGCCGCCGGCTGGTCGGCCGTCTGGGTCGCGCTCGGCGTCGCGTTCGGCGCCGTCGTCTGGTGGCAGGCGGGGAGTGAGTACGGCCAGCAGTACTTCGCCGGCTACCTGATCGAGAAGTCGCTCGCCGTGGACAACGTGTTCGTCTGGGCGATCGTGCTGACGTACTTCGCCGTGCCCCGGGAGTACCAGCACCGGGTGCTCTTCCTCGGCGTCCTCGGTGCCCTGGTCTTCCGCGGCATCTTCATCGCCGCCGGGTCGGTGCTCATCGCCAGCTTCAGCTGGGTGCTGTACGTCTTCGCGGCGTTCCTGCTCGTCACCGGCGTCCGGATGGCCTGGCAGCGCAACGAGCACCTGGACCCGGAGCGGTCGCGGGCGCTGCGCGCCTTCCGCCGCTTCGTGCCGATGACCGACGCGTACCACGGCCAGCGCCTCGTGGTGCGGATCGGCGGGCGACTGGTCGCCACGCCGCTGCTCGCCGTGCTGGTCGTCATCGAGGTCACCGACGTCGTCTTCGCGGTCGACTCGATCCCGGCGATCTTCGCGGTCACCGACGAGCCGTTCCTGGTGTTCACCGCCAACGCCTTCGCCGTGCTGGGCCTGCGCGCGATGTACTTCCTGCTCGCCGACCTGATGCACCGGTTCGTGTACCTCAAGGCCGGCCTGGCGCTGGTGCTGGTCTGGGTCGGGGTCAAGATGATGCTGAAGGTCGACCTGTTCTACGTGCCGACGACGATCTCGCTGGCCGTCGTCGCCACGATCATCGGCGTCTCGGTCGTGGCCAGCCTGCGGGCGACGCGTGGTCAGGGCCGGACGCCGGTGGCATCGGGGGCCGCTGCGCCCTTCCGGGTCGCCTCGGCCGAGGAGACGGCGGCGCTGGAGCCGACCTGGCGGCGGCAGCGGGTGGACACGACGGGAGAGGGGCACGGCGGGCGATGACCGGTGAGCGGCGGTGGACGTTCCTGACCAACCACGGGCACGTCCTGCTGGCCGTCGCCGGCGCCCCCGACCTCCGGGTCGCGGAGATCGCCGCGCAGGTGGGCATCTCGCCCCGCGCTGCGCTGGCGATCCTCCGCGACCTGGAGGACACCGGGTACGTGCGGCGGACGCGGGTCGGCCGCCGCACGCACTACACCGTGCAGCCGCACCAGCCGTTCCGGCACCCCGCTGCGGCGGCCCACGAGGTGGACGAACTGCTGGCCATCTTCGGTGGCCCATCGCCGTCCGGTGCCACCGCCGACACCGCCGGACAGTGACGTGCGCCACTCCGGCCACCTAGGCTGCGGGTGTTCCTGACCGATCGGTCGGGAACCGCCCCGGGATGGGTCGCTGGTGCCCCGCGCCCACGGACGGGGCCGGTCGCACCGTCCCTGCTCGGAGAGGAGCACCCCGTGCCCGTCACCACCCGCGTCTCGCTCGTCCGCAAGGCACCCGGCACCTACGAGACGGCCACCGTCGAGCTCGACGACCCACGCCAGGGCGAGGTCACCGTCAAGCTCGCCGCGTCCGGGCTGTGCCACTCCGACGACCACGTCGCCACCGGGGACGTGCCGGTCGCCGTCTACCCCTACGTCGGCGGCCACGAGGGTGCCGGTGTGGTCACCGCGGTCGGGCCGAACACCCCCGGCTACGAGGTCGGTGACCACGTCGTCTTCTCGTTCCTGCCCGCCTGCGGGCACTGCGAGCCGTGCGCCCAGGGGCAGAGCAACCTCTGCGACCTGGGTGCCTCCCTGCTCACCGGCGCCCGGGCCGAGGACCCGACCAGCTTCCGGATGACCGAGGACGGCAACCCCGTCGGCCAGCAGTGCGGCATCTCCACCTTCAGCGAGTACACGACCGCCTCGGTCGACTCGGTGGTGAAGATCAGCAAGGACGTCCCGCTGAGGTCCGCCGCCCTGGTGGGCTGCGGGGTGCCCACCGGCTGGGGCTCGGCGGTCCGCTCGGCGAACCTCAAGCCGGGCGCCACGGTGATCGTGATGGGCATCGGCGGCATCGGCGCCAACGCCCTGCAGGGTGCGGTGCACGCCGGCGCCAGCACGGTCATCGCGGTCGACCCGGCCCCGTTCAAGCAGGAGAAGGCCAAGGAGTTCGGCGCCACGCACGCCTTCGCCGGCATCGAGGAGGCCACCGAGTACGCCCGGTCGATCACCAACGGGCAGGGCGCCGACGCCGTCATCATCACGATCGGCGTGGTGCAGGGCGAGCACGTGGCCCAGGCGCTGGCCGCGATCCGCAAGGCCGGCACCGTCGTGCTCACCGGGCTGGGCGACATCACCGCCACCGGCGCGCCCATCGCGCTCGGCGACCTGACGCTCATGCAAAAGCGGCTCCAGGGGTCGCTGTTCGGCGAGTCCAACCCGCGGCACGACATCCCCGCCCTGCTGCGCATGTACCAGGCCGGTCAGCTGAAGCTCGACGAGCTGGTCACCAGGGAGTACACCCTGGACCAGGTCGCCGAGGCCTACGAGGACATGCACGCCGGCAAGAACATCCGCGGCGTCATCGTCTTCGACTGACGCCGGACCGCGCCGCCCCAGCTCCTCGCCGGGGCGGCGCAGTTCAGGAGGGCGGGCGGCTGATCGTGGCGAGGAAGTCCTCGAGCACGGCCGTCTGGCGTTCCGGGGTGTTGTGGCGGGGGGAGAAGCAGGCGTTGATCTGCATCCCCATCGTCAGCGCGAGCACCGCGTCGACGATCCGGTCGTGCGGCCGGCCCGGTGCCAGTTCGCCGGCGGCCCGGGCCTGGCCCAGGTACATCCGCATCTCCTCGCGCCAGGTCTCCATGGCGCTGTCGTAGAACTCCACCAGCTCCGGCTGGCCGGCGGCGTAGTCCCAGAAGCCGATGACCACCCGGGCCTCGGCGAGCCGGACCTCGTCCAGCGGCATGATCTCCAGGCACAGCAGCCGGAACGCGGTGAGCCCGCCACCGTCACCGATCGCGGCACGGGCCCGCTCGTTCGTGGCGTCGAACGCCCGTTGGAACGCCGCCCGGAGCACGGCGTCCTTGTCCGGGAAGTACCGGGCCAGCGCGCCGTTGGCGTACCCGGCCTCCGCGGCCAGCTCCCGCATGGTGACCGCGATGAAACCCTTGCGGACGATCAGCGACCACACCGCCTCGATGATCTCGGTGCGGCGGGCGGCGTGGTCGACGATCTTCGGCACGGGGCTCCTCGGGACGCGGGGGGTGCTCAGATGAGCATCGCGGTCATCCCCGACAGCATCACCAGCCCCCCGGAGAACCGGAGGGCCCCCAGTGCCCGCCCGGCACGCTCCGGCCGCGCCGGGACGTCCCCGGCCCGGTCGCGCAGCACGCCCTCGCGGGTCAGGTGCCGCACGGCGAGCCAGACCACCAGGACCGCGACGGCGTAGGGCAGGGTGCCCGCGGCGCCCCCGTGGTGTGTGCCGTGCACCCCCGCCACCGCGGTCCCGCCGTCGACGCCGGCGAGCGCGATGAGCGCGGCCATGGCCGCGGTGTCGACCGCACCGGACCAGCGGGCGCACCGCGTCCGCACCCGGCGCAGCTGCCACCCCAGGACGGCCGCCAGGGCGAGCAGCGCCACCGGCTCGCCCAGCGGCCGGGCGGCGGGCCACCAGGCCAGCACCATCGCCGCCAGTCCCAGGGCGTGTGGCACCCACAGCCCCGGCCGGTGGGGGAAGTGCCCGATCATCGCCAGTCCCGCACCCGCGCCGCAGACCACCAGATGAGCGGTCACGGCTCAGCCCACGACGTCGCGCAGCGCCGGGCGCTGGTCGGCGTCCCGGGAGAGCGCCGCGCCGACCACCAGCCCGACCAGGAAGAGCACGAAGGGCAGCAGCACCAGCGTCCAGCCGGTGGCGCTGAGCTGCCAGGCCGTCACGGTGGGGTCGACTCCCTCGGGGACGGTGCCGGCCAGCAGGCCGAACCGGCCGATCAGCAGGTAGAGCCCGGTGGCCAGGCCGAGGGCGGCGAGCACGGGTGCGGCCAGCGTCGACCACCAGTGGCCCCCGCGCCCCGTCCCGCGGAAGTGCACCAGGACGGCCAGGCAGACGAGGATCTCCACCAGCACGACGGAGATGACCGCCATCCCGGAGGACCAGTAGAAGAGGTTGAGCACCGGGTCCAGGCCGGCGAGGGCGAAGACCACGATGACCGCGCCGGTGAGGACGCTGGTCACGATCGCCCCGATGCCGGGGGCGCCGTGCCGGTTGGTGCTCTGCAGCGCCCCGGGGAAGACCCCGGCCCGGCCGAGGGAGAAGAAGTAGCGGGCGCTGCAGTTCTGGAAGGCCAGCAGCCCGGCGAACAGGCTGGAGAGCACCAGCCAGCTCATCACCGTGGCCAGCCAGTCGCCGACGTAGCTGGCGGCGACGGAGAACAGCACCGCTGCCGGGTCGGCCAGCGGCACGCCGTCCACCGAGGACTCCTCGAGCACCCGGGCGACGACGTCGTCGGTGCCCAGTCCGCTCACCACGGCCCAGGAGGCCGCCGCGAAGATGACGGTGATCAGCCCGACCGCGGCGTAGGTGGCCCGCGGCACGGTGCGCTCGGGGTCCTTGCTCTCCTCGCCGTAGATGGCGGTGGCCTCGAAGCCGATGTAGGAGGCGAACGCGAACGCCAGCGCGATGCCGGCCGAGCCGGCCAGGCCGCCCACGAAGACGTTCTGCGGGGCGAAGGACTCGACGAGGTTCGCCCCGTCGGGGCCGCCGCCCTCGAGCATGACGGCGACGGCGACGACGGCCAGGCTGAGCAGCTCCAGCACCATGAGCGTGCCGAGGACCTTGGCGCCGACGTCGACGCTGACCAGCGAGAGGGCGAGCACCAGAGCCCAGGCGGCGAGCGTCCACAGCCACCAGGGGGCGTCGATGTCGAAGGTGGCGTCCATCTGCCCGGCCATCAGACCGCCGAAGAACCCGTAGACCGCCAGCTGGATGGTCAGGTAGGCGAACACGGAGACGAACGCCGAGCCGACGCCGGCAGACAGGCCCAGGCCGCGGCCGACGTAGGCGAAGAACGCGCCGGTGTTGGTCACCACCCGGCTCATCGCCGAGAAGGCGGAGGCGAACACCAGCAGGACGATCCCGACGGCGACGTAGGCGCCCGGGGCGCCGGCGCCGTTGCCGGCCGCGATGGCCACCGGCACGGCGCCGGTCATGCCGACCAGCGGGGCCGCGGCGGCGACGACGAAGAAGACGATGCCGAGGACGCCGAGCCGGCCGGACTTCAGCTGCTCGCCGTCGCTGCCCCGCCCGGCCGGCCGGTCGGGGGAGGTCAGCGCGGTCGGGCCGTTCGAGGTGGTCGGGCGCTCACTCACCGGAGGCCTCCGCACCCGAGCAGGAGCTGGCGCCGCCGGTGCAGTGCGCGGAGGTCGAGGCCGGCACGTCGAGGGTGGGATTCCGGTCGAAGAAGCCGAACGGCTTGAGCCGGAAGCCGGTGTAGTCGACGGGCATGATCGGCCAGTCCTCCGTCCGAGGCACGTGGGTGAGCCCGAAGGTGTGCCAGACGACCAGGTCCTGGCCGTCGATGTCCCGGTCGGCCGCGGCGTACTCCGGCAGCCCGGAGCCCCCGCTGTGCTGGTTGACGAAGTCCCCGGCCGCGTACCGCTCGGCGGCGTCGTAGCGGGTCACCCACAGGTGCCGGGTGGCGAACGCCGCCCGCCGGGCGATCGAGGAGTCCGGGTCCGACAGCAGCGTCGGCAGGCCCTCCGGGAACAGGGCGTAGCCGACGGGCTGGCCGACGTGGTTGAGCCGCTCGGGGTTGACGACGTGCCAGACCCGGTTGGTGGCCGGGGACGCGTCGCGCTGGGCCGCGGACTCGGTGGCCAGGGTGGTGCAGGAGGTGGTGAACGCGTTGCCGCGCTGGTTGTCCGGCCCCATCGGGAGGCGGACGACGTCCACCTCGTCGACCCGGTTGGCGATGCCGTCGACCGTCATGTCCAGGCGGGCGCTGAACAGGTGCTGGTGCAGCGGTGCGCCCAGCCCCGGGGCGATCTGCGAGGCGTAGGGGTAGTCGCCGCCGGCGTGCGCGGAGGTGAAGACGACGCCGGTCGCCTTGGCCTCGAACTCGATGGTGCCGTCGAGGTAGAGGTACCAGTAGAAGCCGTAGTCGTAGTTGCCCACGGTGGTGAAGAAGGAGACCACCAGCCGCCGCTGCCGGCGGGTCTGCTGCGATCCGCTCCACAGGTCGGTGTGCTTCCAGAGGATCCCGTAGTCCTCCTCGTGGATGCACACCGCGTTGGGCAGCGTGCGCGGGTTGCCCTGCTCGTCGGCGATGACGGCGTCCAGGTAGGTGATGTCGCCGAGGCAGTCGCAGCCCAGCTCGAGGGCGTTGGCGTAGCGGCCGACCAGGTACTCGCCGGTGTCGAAGTAGTTCTGCCAGGAGCGCACCGGGTTGGGGTCGGCGTAGGGGACGACCATCTCGGCGATCGAGGCGCGGTAGACGATCGGCCGCACGCCGGTGCCCTCGTCGAATCCGATCTGGTGCAGCACGAGGCCCTCGCGGGTGTCGAAGCCGACGCGCAGCGACCACTTCTCCCAGGTGAGCACGTTGCCCTCCAGGGTCAGGCTCGACCCCTGGGGCTGGGTGATCTCGATCGGCTTCTGCGTGGTCCGCGGCGGGCCGCTGACCGCCGGGTCGTCGTAGTTGCCCGAGCCGGCGGGCACCGGGACGGCGCCGGTGTCGATGACCTGGTCGACGACCCGGTTGATCGTGTCGACGTAGGCCACCAGCCCGTCGATCGGGTGTGCCCAGGCCGAGTCCGTGGGCGTCTCCTGCAGGAACGCCAGCCCGCGCAGGACCCGGCGCCCCGCCTCGTCCGGGTACTCCTCGTAGGCGCCGGCCGACAACGGGGCCACCCGGACCTGGGCGACGTCCAGGTCCCGGGCCGCCAGGGCGGCCAGCCACCGCTCGTCGGTGGACAGCAGCTGCTCGACCAGCTCGAACTCCTCGTCCAGCACCGGGAGCTGGCCGGAGGTGGCGGTGTCCAGCTCGACCGCCGAGACGACCTCGCCGGCGGTCGCGTCGACCACCACGTCGCGGGAGACCTGTGACGCCAGGTCCAGGAGCAGGACCCGGAAGCGCCGGGTGACCGGCTGCCCAGGACGGTGCGCCAGCACCTCCTGCTTGGGCGGTTCCTGCAGGCCGACGTAGACGAACCGGGTGCTGTCGGCGACCAGGCCGGCCGCGGCGGTGATCCGCCGTACCTCTTCGATCTCCGCGGGCTGGACGGGGTCCAGGGGATGGGTCAGCTGGAGCTGGGTGGTGGTCATGGCTGCACCTCGGAACGTCTACGGATGTTGACGAATGGGGGTGCGCGGCGAGGGGAGTGGCCGCGCGGTGTGGCGGACAGAGTGCCCCAGGTCACGTTTCAACGGAAGACCCTCATGTGACGTTCAGGTCAACTCGTGGCCTCGGACACCGGCGCGGGCTCGCAGGGAGAGCATGGGGAGCGCCCAGTCGGTCACCAGATCCACAGCACGCTCACTGACATGAACACATCCCGCCCCCAGCGCCTCCTCGTCGCCGGAGTCCTCGCCTCCCTGTTGTTCGGGACGGCGGCCTGCGGAGCCAGCACGGAGTCCACCGCGAGCGCCGCTGCGACGTCCTCTGTCTCGGCCTCGGCGGCTGACACCACCACCAGCACCACCACCGACACCACCACCGAGAGCCCGACCCTGGAGAGCCTGGTGGCGGAGGTGGCGGGCCAGTTCCAGCAGTTCACCTAGACCGACCCGGACACCGGCACGACGATGTCCTACAACCTGGTGGGGGAGAAGTTCATCTACACCGCCGCCGGTGACGCAACGCCTCCGGTGGTCAGGCCGACGTGCAGGCGATGCTGGATGCGGCGGGCGTCGACTACAGCGCGGTCACCGAGTGGGACGCGACCTGGTCGGCCGATGAACTGGAGGCGGCGGCCGCCGAACTGCTCGCCGAGGGCAGCAGCATCAACTTCGCCACCTTCGCCGAGGGCACCGTCCTCGCGGCGAACGGCTCGGCCTCCGGCCCGATGAACAGCGAGCACATGGCGTCCTTCCAGCCCGCGTACGAGATCGCGGCCCTGCGCGACTGGCTGTTCACGCAGACCAGCGGCTGACGTCCAGGGCCCGGCTCGACCACCTCGTCGAGCCGGGCCCTGGACGTGAGCGCACCCGGTCGGTCAGCCGCCGTGCGGGCGCTGCGCGCGCGGTGTCCGGGGCATCGGCGCGTTCCACCCGAACCGGACACCGAGCATCCGGACGGTGAAGCAGAGGACCGCCGCGCCGACGGCGGTGGCCACCCCGTACGCGTCGAGCCGGATGGCCACCACGGTGGCCGTCGCCCCGAGCAGCGCCGGGATCGCGTACAGGCCGCTGCGGAACACCGACGGCACCTGTCCGATCAGGACGTCGCGCAGCGTGCCGCCACCCACGCCGGTGAGCGCACCGAGCAGCACCGCCTGCGCCGGGCCGAGTCCCAGGGCGAGGGCCTTGGCGGCGCCGGTGACCGCGAAGAGGCTCAGTCCCGCGGCGTCCAGCACCGTGATCGGGGTGTTCAGCCGGTCCAGCCCGGGCCCGAAGACGAACGCCACCAGCCCGCCGACGGCGGCCACCGCCAGGTAGCGCCAGTCGCTGAACGTCGCCGGCGGCAGGCTGCCGAGCAGGACGTCCCGGATGATCCCGCCCCCGAGGGCCGTGGTCATCCCCAGCGTGACGACGCCGACGATGTCGAGCCGGGTCACCCGCAGCGCGGTCAGCGCACCGTTCAACGCGAAGGCGAACGTCCCGACGAGGTCGAGGGTGAGCAACAGCGTCGCCTCGGTGCTCACCGGCCGGTTCTACCAACACGCTCCCGGCCCGCTGCGGCGGGGCCACCGCAGCCTCCTGCGCCGGGAGGCTTGTGCTGTCCCGGCGCGTCCCTACGATCTTGGTCATGGCCGGTGGACCCGTCTCCGAGCAGCGTCTGGCCGACCTGGTGCTGCTGCGCCGGGTCCGGGACCGGATCGACCGCGAGTACGCCCAGCCACTGGACGTCGACGCGCTCGCCCGGGGGGTGCACGTGTCGGCCGGGCACCTGAGCCGGGAGTTCAAGCGGGCCTACGGGGAGTCGCCGTACGCCTACCTGATGACCCGGCGGATCGAGCGGGCGATGACGCTGCTGCGCCGGGGCGACCTCAGCGTGACCGAGGTCTGCTTCGCCGTCGGCTACGGGTCGCTGGGCACCTTCAGCACCCGCTTCACCGAACTGGTCGGGATGCCCCCGAGCGTCTACCGCGAGCAGGCCGTCCGGGGGAGCGCGGGGATCCCGCCGTGCCTGGCGAAACAGGTGACCAGACCGGTCAGGAATCGAGAAGCCCGGGCGCCGGTGCCGGCCCTAGCGTCGACGCCATGAACCTGACCATCCACTATGCGTTCCTGCCGCACACCGACCCGGAGGCCTCGCTGGCCTTCTACCGCGACGTCCTGGGCTTCGAGGTCCGCAACGACGTCGGCTACGAGGACATGCGCTGGATCACCGTCGGTCCGGCCGGCCAGCCGCAGACCTCCGTCGTCCTGCACCCGCCGGCCGCCGACCCCACCATCACCGAGGACGAGCGCCGCACCGTCCTGGAGCTGATCGCCAAGGGCAACTACGCCGCACTCACCCTGGGCACCGACGACCTCGACGGCACCTTCGGCAAGATCGAGGCCAGTGGCGCCGAGGTGCTCCAGGAGCCGACGGACCAGGACTACGGCGTCCGCGACTGCGCCTTCCGCGACCCGACGGGCAACCTGATCCGGATCAACCAGCTGAGCTGAGCCGTCGCTGGACGGCCCGGGCGCCCTACCGTGCGGGGGCATGGTGCAGCGATCGACGCTCCTGGCCGTCTCGGCGATCCAGCTGGCCGCTCAGCTGGCCGGTCACGTCGTCGCGCTGCGCCGCCGCCGGCACTTCGACGTCCCCTTCCTGGTGGGGAGCCCGGACCACCTCGTCCGGGACTGGCTCTGGTTCGGCACGGCCTTCAGCGCACCGCCGTACCTGCTCGGGCCGCAGGTCTGGGCGACCGCCCGGCTGCTCCGCGGGCCGGACGGCCGGGCCCGCTGGGTGCTCCGGTGGCTCGGCACCGGGCTGACGTTCGGCTACCTGAGCGAGCGCTGCACCCGCCTCCGGGTCAGCCCGGGCGGGTTCGACCCGGTCGAGACCCCGGTGGTGGTGGCCGGGTGGGGGTGCGCGGTGGCCATGGCGGTCCTCGCCCGCCGCTGACGGCCGGTCGACCGCGCAGTCGGGCGTCGAGCCGGGCCGCCTGGCACGGAGGGGTGCGGTCACCCGTCGGCGAGGTGGTCGAGCACCTCGGCCTCGCGCCGGAGCCGGCCGGCGGCCTCGTGCTGCCCGAGGGTGTCGTAGCGGTCGGCCTCGGTCCGGCGCTCCGCGATCCCTGCGCGCATGAGGGCGCGGACGTCGCCGATCGACATGGCGCGGCGGTCCGCCTCGGTGGAACCGACCCCGGTCCGGGTGCCGGCGAGGTGTGCGTTCGTGGCGCCGGTCGCGGTCCCCGGCGCGACGACGGCCTCGGCGTTGTCGATCGCGGCCAGGGCACTGCGGAGCGCGGCGACGGCGTCGGCCCGGCGCGACCTCATCGCGGTCACGAGCTCCGTGCGCAGCGCCGCGCGCAGCGACCGCACGTCGTCCGTGGCGTCGGTGTCCCCGTCCATCGGTCCTCCTGCCTCTCGGAGTGGTCCACGGTCGCGCCGCAGCCGGTCGGGAGCACCCTCGCAGCCGACGGGCCGATCAGCAGCCGAGTTCTGCTGCCGCGGGACGGCGGCGCTGCGCGGCCGTGTCCCCGGTTCGAGGGAGTCGGTCCTTGGTGCCGTGCGGGACGACGGGCACACTCCCGACGTGATGGACGACGGCCAGGCGACGACCGACCCCGACACCGACCCCGGCGTCGGGCTCCCTGCCCCCCGTGGCGGGAACGCCGGACGGCCGGAGCAGGGCGCGGCCCTGCTGATCCCGGGGGAGACCTGCTGGCGGATCGAGCGGGCCACCCGCTTCGCCGTCTTCGTCGACGCGGCCGAGTACTTCGCCACCCTCAAGCGAGCCGTGCTGCGCGCAGAGCGGCGGGTGCTGTTCATCGGCTGGGACTTCGACCCGCGGATCCGCCTGGACCCGCTGGCCGGTGGCCGGCCGAAGGACGACCGGCTCGGGGCCGTGCTCGAGCAGGCGGTGGAGCAGAACCCGCAGCTGGAGATCGGCGTCCTCCAGTGGGACCTGGGCATGGTGCGCGCGCTCGGCCGCGGGCTGCAGCCGATCGTGCTGCTGGACCGGCGCACCTCCGACCGCCTCACCCTGGCCATCGACACCCACCACCCGGTCGGGGGCGCGCACCACCAGAAGATCGTGGTCGTCGACGACTGCCTGGCCTTCACCGGCGGCATCGACGTCACCGCCGACCGCTGGGACACCTCCGACCACGCCGACAGCAACCCGCACCGGCGGTCGCCGGCCGCCGGACGCGCGGAGGGCCGCCTCGCCGGACCGTGGCACGACGCGACCAGCATGCTGACCGGGCCCGCCGCTCGTGCCGTCGCCGAGCTCGCCCGTACGCGGTGGGAGAGCGGCACCGGGGAGCGGCTCGAGCCGCTGCCGGAGGGACGGGAGTGCTGGCCCGCGGAGGTCGAGCCGCTGCTCACCGACGTCGATGTCGCGATCTCGCGCACCCGCCCGGAACACGGGGGCATGGAGCTGGTCCACGAGATCGAACTGCTGTGGCTGGCCGGCATCGCCGCGGCCCGTCGTTCGATCTACGTGGAGAGCCAGTACTTCGCCAGCCGCCGGATCGCCGAGGCGATCGCCGAGCGGTTGCGCGAGCCCGACGGCCCCGACGTCGTCGTGCTCAACCCGTGGACCGCCGACGGCTGGCTCTCGGAGAAGGCGATGGGGACCGCGCGCGCCCGGGTGCTGGAGCTGATCCGCGAGGCCGACGTCCACGACCGGTTCCGGCTCTACTGTCCGGTGACCGAGCAGCGCGAGCCGATCTACGTGCACGCCAAGGTGGCCGTCGTCGACGACCGCCTGCTGCGGCTGGGGTCCAGCAACCTGAACAACCGGTCGATGGGCCTGGACACCGAGTGCGACCTGGCGATCGAGGCGGTGGAGGGACAGCCGGGGGCCGACCGGGTGGCCGCGACCATCGTCGACTTCCGGCACCGGCTGCTGGCCGAGCACCTGGCGTGCACGCCCGACGAGGTCGCCGCCGCGATCACCGACACCGGCTCGCTCGTGCGCGGCATCGAGCGGCTGCGCCGGCCGACCGGCCGCTCGCTGGTGGTGTTCGAGCCGCCGGAGCTCGGCACGGTCGACCGCGCGCTGGCCGAGTCCGAGGTGATGGACCGGGAGAAGACGCCGAACCGGTGGCGCCGGGTGGAGCGGTTCTTCGCCCGCCGCCGTCGGCCGCGCAACCGCGTGCGCGCCTGACCGTGCGGGCGTCTGCGCAGGCCGGGACATGGACCGGGCCGATGCTGGGTAGTGGCTGGTCCAGTCGACCCGGAGGAGGAACAGACATGGGGATCGTGTCCGGACTGATCAAGGCGAACCTGCTCAAGCGGCTCCTCGGCCGTCTCACCGGCCGCCGTCGCACGAACTGAGCAGCTCGACCGGCCCCGCCGGTCTGACCTGACCAGACGATCCAGCCCCCACGGCATGCCTGCCGTGGGGGCTGGATCGTCCGGGGCCCCTTCGCGCCCGGAACTGGTCAGGCGCGTCGTGTGGCGCGCACGACGACGTCCCGGAGGCTCCTCGTGCGGCCGTCGGGAGCAGTGAGCGTGCGCTGCAGCTCCTCGGCGGTGACGACGTCCCACTCCGCGTCGCCGAGCCGGGCGGTGACGACGGCGGCGGTGACCGACGCGTCCGCGGGCGGCTGGTGGCCCTCCTCCTGGGCGGCGTGGGCGTGCAGGTGCCCGACGACGAGCAGGGTGCCGCCAGGGGCCACCCACCCGGCGATCCGGTCGTAGAACTCCAGCTGTGGCATGGCCGGATGGGCGTAGGAGGTCGTGACCAGGTCGAACTGCGTGTCCGGCGCCCAGCTGCTCAGGTCGGCCTGCAACCACCGCACGCGCTGGGCGACCCCGCTCGATGCCGCCCGGTCAGCGGCGCGGGCCAGTGCCGCGGCCGAGATGTCGGCTGCGGTGACCTGCCAGCCGTGCGCGGCGAGCCACAGCGCTTCGGCGCCCGCGCCGCACCCTGCGTCCAGGGCCGTCCCCGGCACCAGCACGCCGACCTCGCGGGCCAGGTGCGGGTTCGGCGGGATGCTGTGCACCGCTTCGGGGCCGGCGGCCCGGCCCTGCCAGTGCTCCTCCCAGTACGCCTCGTCGAAGTCGTGGCCGGCTGGGTCGCCGCCCTCTCGCCGTACTGCCTGCTCGGACATGTCCTGGTCCTCCCCGTCGGTGTGCCCTGGGCACGATGGCCCGGTATCCGACGCTGACGCAAAGATCCTTGCCGGAACGGCAAGTGGCCGACTGAACGTGGTCGAGCAGACTGACGCCCCAAACCGGGGTCAGGCGGCGCGCCGCAGGACGGGTAGCGCGTCGGCGAGGAAGCTCTCCAGGCTTCGGGCCGGACGCCCGGTCACGCGCTGGACGGCGTCGGTCACGACGGCGAAGCTGCCGGCCTGCACGCGCTCGAACGTCACTGCGGTGATCTCCCGCTCGAAGCCCTCGGTGCCGGCCAGCGCCTGGTCGATGGTGATCTCCCGGTGGGTCATGGGGCGCCCGGTGGCCCGGGAGATCAGCTCCGCGGTGCGGGGCAGCGAGAGCGCCGCCGGACCGGTGAGCTCGTACACCTGACCGGCGTGCCCCTCGTCGAGCAGTGCTCGCTCGGCCACGGCGGCGATGTCCCGGGCGTCGATCCACGCGAGGCTCGCGCCCCCACTGGCGAACGGCAGCTCGTCGGTGCCGGTGAGCTGGTCGAGGTAGAAGCGCGGGTCGGTGAGCACCTGCATGAACCAGCTCGGCCGCAGCACCGTCCAGCTGTGGCTGCCGGTGCGCACCGCCCGTTCGGCCCGCGGCGCCCACCCGGCCGGCCCGGTGTGGTCGGCGTCCTGCTCCGACAGCAGGACGACGTGCGCCCGGGGCGGCGTCACCTCGAGCAGCGCGCCGATCAGCTCCGGCGCGTCCGCGCGATCGGGCCGGACGACGTAGAGCGCGTCGACGCCGTCGGTCTCCGCTGGCCAGCCGGCCGGCCGGTCCCAGGAGAACTCGGTCGGCCGGACCCCGGCGACGTCGACCGTCTCCGGGTTGCTGCTGCCGCCCAGCACCTCGACGCCCGGCCGGGCGACGAGCAGCTCCGCCAGTGGGGCGCCGGTCTTCCCGCGCACTCCGGTGACCAGGACGCGGGTGGTCGCCGTGCTCCCGTGTTCGACCGCCATCTGGATCTCCTCCAATTGATTGAGTCACTCAAGTTCCTGCCGTCATGGTGGCACGACTACTTCAGTCCATCAAGTAACCTGGGCGCCGTGGCAGACGACGAGAGCACGCTGCAGCAGCAGGTGTGGGACTTCGTGTACGCCTACGACGCGGCGTACGACCGTGCGGCGCAGGCGGTCGGGTTGAGCGCTGCCCAGGCCTGCCTGCTCGGCCAGCTGACCATGGGGGAGCGGTCGATGGGGGAGCTCGCCGTCGAGCTGCTCTGCGACCCGTCCAACGTCACCCAGCTCGTCGCCCGACTGGAGGCCCGCGGACTGGTGACCCGGGTGCCCGACCCGGCGGACCGGCGCGTCAAGCAGGTCTCGATCACCCCGGCCGGGCGCCGCGAGCACCGCGCCGTCCGGCGTGCCTTCGACTTCCCCGACGACCGGCTCGGCCGCCTGGACGAGGGGGAGCAGCTGCAGTTGTCCTCGCTGCTGGCGAAGCTGTTGGATCGTCCCGGCCAAGCCGCGGCAGGAGGGTGAGTCCGCCGCCCCGGACCGAGGAAACCGCTCGTGACGGGGTCGTGACCGAAGGGATCGACCAGTACGACAGCGCCGCTCGCGTCGGTGCCGTGGCGGCCGGGGCCACCGACAGGGCAGCCCGGCAGGCGCCGGGGACGGCGGTGCGGGTCGTGCACGCGGAGGGGCGCTCCGGCCCGAGCAGGCGGGAACAGTCCCTTGCGGCAGTGTCCGGCGGTCGACGTCCGGGGTGCAGCAGCGGACGGCGGTCAGGGTGTGCCGGCGTCCACCCGTGTCTCGGCGCGGCCCGCACGACCGCGCCGGCGGCGCCTGGCAGCAACGGTGAGGTAGCCGCTGACCGCCAGGTAGTACACGAGGTAGGCGAGTGAGACGGTCACCACGATCGGGTCCACGGACGGGAACTGGAGGAGGAGTAGCGCATACGTGCCGATCCAGATCGCGGTGAGCACCAGGCTGAGGGGTCTGAACGTCTGAGTGCGTGAGGGGTACAGGTAGCGCACCGGCACGAACACCAGGATCGAGCAGACGACCAGGATGGTCGCGACGGTGACCCGGTCGAGTTCGAGCACGATGACGTAGAAGGCGACGACGTTCCAGTAGCTGGGGAACCCGAGGAACGTGTGGTCATCGGTCTTCGCGTCCACCCGGCAGAACTGGTAGCTGGAGGAGAGCAGCGGCAGGGCGGCCAGCACCCACCCGGCCGCGCCATCCGGCAGGGCCCCGGTCGTCCAGAGGAGGACCACGGGGGCGAAGACGTAGGTCAGGTAGTCGACGATGTCGTCGAGGCGGGCGCCGTCGAACCAGGGGATGGTCTCCTTCACCCGCGCGCCGCGGGCGAGCATCCCGTCCGTGCCATCGACGACGAGTGCGACCAGGCCGATCCAGAGGGCCATGACCACGTGACCGTCGAACGCAGCCAGCACGATGAGCAGCGCGAGCACGGAGCCGCTCGCTGTGTACGCGTGCACGAGTGCGCCTGCCAGGCGCCGACTCAAGGAGAACAACTGCGGCCAACCGCCTCTGGGTCCGGGGACGGAGCGGAGCCGGTGACCCCGTCCGGGTGGCGTGTCCTGCAACGAGGACCTTTCCATGTCCGCGGCTCGTCGGCCGGATGACCCTGTCGCGCAGGCCGGATCGTCCGCTCTCGCGGGGGCGGCGGGTCCGGAGTCGGCGCCAATGTGGCCCAGACCGCGCCCCTCCCACTCGCGATCCGCGTCATGACTCCGTCCGCGTCCGCGGCGTGACCGGATCAGAGTCGCGGAAGGGATCGCCGTCCTCGGTGGCTGGCGCTCGTCAGACCACGCCGAACATGCCTCAGCGCTAAGGTTTCGCTGTCGACGTGAAGGGAGTGGCTGATGTCGAGGATCCAGCCGCTGCGGCGGGAGGACCTGCCGCAGTACGAGGAGACCTTCCAGGCGGTGGAGACCGCGTTGGGGGTACTGCCCAACAGCACGCTGACGATGGCCCGTCATCCGGAGGTCATGGCGGCCTTCGCCCGGCTCAATGCGGTGGTGATGGCTGATGGCCGGGTGGGTGGTGTGCTCAAGCAGCTGGTCGCCACGATCGTGTCTGCTGCCGCAGGCTGTTCCTACTGCCAGGCACACACCTCCCATGTGGCCGAGCAGCGAGGAGCCGATGCCGAGAAGCTGGCCGCTGTGTGGGAGTTCGAGGCCAGCCCGCTGTTCACCGAGGCGGAGCGGGCCGCGCTGCGCGTCGCGCGGGGGGCCGGACTGACACCGAACGCGGTCACCGACCAGGACATGGTCGCGCTACAGCGCCACTTCGACGACGAGCAGGTCGTCGAGATCGTTGCTGTGATCGCCAACTTCGGGTTCCTGAACCGGTGGAACGACACCATGGCCACGGAGTTGGAGCGCTCGCCGCTGAGCTGGGCCGGTGAGCACCTGCAGGACCACGGGTGGTCGGCGGGCAAGCACTCGAGCCGGACGCCGGAGGCCCCCTGAGGGCCGCCGCCCCACCGACGGTCCGCCACCGGGAGCGAGAGGTGGTCGTCTCCGGCGACTGCTCGCGATGTCCGCGGCCGTCTTCGGGATCTGGCACATCCGTCCCACGATCAGCGCCCTGGCGGCGAACGACCTCGCCGGGGGCCGGTCCTCCGAGCCGGGGCCGTGCTGTTCGCGTGCGTGTTCACCGGCGCCGCCGGAGTCCTGTTCGCCTGGCTCCGGTTGCGCAGCGGGAGCCTGCTCGCGCCCATGCTGCTCCGCCCGGCCACGAACAGCCTGGGCACCCTGGCTGGGCGGTCGCGCACCGCATCGGCTGAGGGCAGCCCGGGTCCACCGAGAGGCGGCCTCGCGACGCCGAGCGGACGATGGCCGGATGGCGGACGCCGCAGCCCACTACGTCGCGCTCGGCGACTCGATCTCCATCGACGACTACTCCGGCGGACCAGGCCGCGGCGGGGCCAGCCTGCTCTTCGCCAACCGCGATGACGACTTCCCCGAGTGGCGGGGGCGCGACCTGCGCACCGCCGACCCGAGCACGGTGTTCTCCCTGCTCGCCACGGACGGCGCGACCACGCGCACGCTCCTGGACACCCAGCTCGCCAGGTTCGCGCAGCTCCGCCTGCGCCCCACCCTCGTGACCATGTCCATCGGGGGCAACGACCTCCTGGGGGCGTACGGGGACACAGCGGCCGCGCGCCAGGTGATCACCCGGGTGCAGACCGCCCTGGCGCACGCGCTGCCCCAGATCGCCGGACGCCTCGCCCCGTCCGGCCGGATCATCGTCGGCACCGTCTACGACCCGAGCGACGGCACCGGTGACGCCGCACGGCTGGGCCTGCCGCCCTGGGCGGAGGCGGTGGCGATGATCGAGGAGCTCAATGACGGCCTGCGAGCCGTGGCGGCCCAGCACGGCGCCGCCGTGGCCGAGATCGCCGATCTCTTCCACGGTCACGGGTTGCTCGCCGGCGACCCGGCACGGCGGGAGCCGCGCCCCGCCGAGCGCAGCCTGTGGTTCTGCGATCTGATCGAGCCCAACGCGTGGGGGGCCAGTGCGGTGCGAGCGGCCTTTTGGACGGCGCTCCAAGCGGTCGCACCCACCCCTGGGCAGTGACCGCTGGGGCCGGCTCCGCGTCCGGACGGCGACCCGAGGCCTGCTCGCCGGACTCTCAGTCCATGCAGGAGGAGAAGGCTCATGGGTCCTCGACCACCTGGTGCGGCGGTCCTGCCGGGGGACGGCCTCGACGCGCACCAACGGTGGATCATGGCCGCCATTGCGATCCGGCCGGCCGGTGGGCACGACCGGCCGGATTACAACGACTGGCCGCTCACCGCTGGGTGGGCTCCCGGGCTGGGGGCGTCGGCTGCGTGGTCGGGGACAGCGGAGGCACCACCGGCGGGGACGTGAGCTCCTGGTAGGCGGTCGTGTGCGCACGCAGCGCGGTGACCGCGTCGGCGACCTCGGTGGTCGGCCGCCTGGTCGCCGACGCCACCCGCTCCGCCTGCAACACCGCGTCGCAGACGTCGGCGAGCGTGTCGAGGTGGGCCCGGGCCTCCAGCTCCAGGTCGTCCCGGACGGTCGGCTCGGGCACCAGCGCCCGTTGCCGCAGGCGCTGCTCCAACCGGCTGCCCTCGGCTTCCAGCGACGGCATCAGGTCCGGTATCTCGCCGAGGTGGGCGCCGGCGGCCTGCGCGGTCGCCACCTGGCGACGCAGCCGATCCCGGGCGCGGCACACCTCGAGCTGCAGTTCCGCACAGGAGCGCCGCTGCCCCGGGGGCAGGCGGCGGGCCGCGACGGCGGTGGCGCCCTGCATGCCCAGCTCACGGCTGCGTGCGGCGATCTCCCGGCTCCGGGCAACCAGTGGGCTGCGCCGGACCCGCCGGACGACCAGCCACCCGGCCAGCACGGCGATCAGCAGGAACGTCACCAGCACGCCACCGAGGACGGCGATCACCGTGGGGTCGAGCGAGAGCAGCCAGGTCACCTCGTCGTCGGCCCGCACGTCCAGGGCGCCGGCGGGGCCGGTCGGCAGCGGGGTGGTCATGGCGCTCCTCGTCCAGGGTGGTGTGCCGGCTCCCGGGACAACGTCCCCACGTGGTCCGGCGGTTCCCCGTGGCTCAGGGGCGTGCGCACCGTTCTCGCAGCACACGCACGCCGGGGCCGGTCAGGTCCTCGCAGAAGGCCGCGCGTCCGGCCATGGCCATCGTCAGGGCCAAGGTCGTGCCGGTGACCAACGGGCCCTCACCCGCCGCGAAGGGCCCGTCGTCGGCCTGGAGGCGCAGGCCGGCGGCGGCCGTGCGGCTGTTCACGGCGAAGTCCCGGGCGGCGTAGAAGCGGGCGACCTCGGTGACCACGGGCACCGGGGGCCGGCCGGGCAGACCGAGCGGGCGGCGAACGTCCTGGGCGTGGACGACGACCTCGCCGAGCCAGGCGGCGGTGTGCCCGGACGGGGCGGTGGTGCTGTCGACGACCGTGCGGAAGCGCTGCAGCGTCTCGGTGGGGGTGGAGCCGAGGTGCTCGGTCAGCCGTCGGGCGTTGTGCACGTCGGCGTCGAAGCGCGCACCGATCATGCTGACCAGCCAGCGTGCCCGCCCGGTGCTGGCTGCTGCGCTCAGGTGGGCCACCACCTCCTGGACGCTCCACCGCCCGCACAGCGAGGGCTGCGTCCACTGCCCCTCGTCCAGCTCGGCCAGGTCGTCGGCCAGGGCGGCGCGCTCAGCGTGGGCGGCCGCCCACAGGTGCTCGCGGGTGGTGGTGTCGGGCACAGGGTCTCCAGTCGAATCGGTCGGCGTTGCCCCTTGGACCCGCCCGGGCCGCGGAAGTCATCGCTGCCCGCCGCCGCGCCGGAGAGCCGCTCCGGGCGCCGATCGGTGGAGATGGTTCCAGCCGGTCGGTCGATGGCACGGCGCGGCGCCGTTGCCAGTGTCGTGCCATGCCGCTGATCGAGGTCCGCGACCTCCGCAAGACGTACCGCTCCGCCGTGGCCGTCGAGCACGTGGACCTCGACGTGCACGACGGCGAGATCGTCGGCGTGCTCGGGCCCAACGGCGCCGGCAAGACGACGACGGTCGAGTGCATCGCCGGGCTCACCCGTCCCGACCACGGCACGGTCCGCGTGGCCGGGCACGTGCCCTGGCAGGACCGGCGCGCCGTCACCCGCGTGCTGGGTGTGCAGCTGCAGAGCTCCGGGCTGCAGGCCAAGCTCACCGCCCGTGAGGCGGTGGCCATGGTGGCCTCCTTCCACGACGACCCCGCTGATCCGGTCGAGCTCCTCGAGCGCCTCGGCCTGCGGCAGGTCGCGGACACCCGGTACGCCCACCTCTCCGGTGGCCAGCAGCAGCGGCTGGCGATCGCCACCGCCCTCGTCGGCCGGCCCCGGGTGGTGCTGCTCGACGAGCTGACCACCGGCCTGGACCCGGAGGCCCGCCGGGACACCTGGCAGCTGGTGCGCGAGGTCCGCGACGGCGGCACCACGGTCGTGCTGGTCACCCACCTGATGGAGGAGGCCCAGCAGCTCTGCGACCGGATCGCCGTCATGGCCGCCGGCCGCGTCGTCGCCGAGGGGACGCCCGAGCAGGTGGTCGCCTGCTCGGCGAACTCGACGGTCATGTCCTTCACCGTTCCCGCCGACGTCCTCGCCGCGGCGGCGCTGTCCGGGTTGTCCGGTGTCGGTGGGGTCGAACGGCGGGGTGACCGGCTCGAGGTCGTCGGCACCGACGACGGCGTTCTCGCGGTGCTCCACGCACTGCAGACCCGCGGCGTGGAGCCGGTCGGCCTGCGGGTCTCCGCCACCACCCTCGACGACGCCTACCTCGACCTCGTCCGCCGCCAGGATGCGGCCCCCACCCTGCAGGAGTCCGCGTGACCGCCACCCGCCCCACCGGCAGCCGTCGGGCCCGCCCGGGCCGGGCCGTCCTGGCCACCGAGACCCGACTGTTCCTGCGCGAGCCCGGCTCGCTGTTCTGGATCCTGATGTTCCCCACCCTGCTGCTGGTCGTCCTCGGCCTGGTCCCGGGGTTCGACGAGCCGTCGGCGGAGTTCGGCGGGGTCAGCTTCGTGGCCGCCTACGTGCCGGTCTCCTGCCTGCTGGCCGCGATCATGGCCGGGGTCACGGCGATGCCGGCGGTGATCAGCGCCTACCGGGAACGCCAGGTGCTGCGTCGGATCGCCACCACCCCGGCCCGGGCCGCGCACGTGCTCGGTGCCCAGGTCGCGCTGCACGCGGCCACGGTGCTGGTGTCGGTGGTCCTCGTGCTCGCCGTCGGCCGGCTGGCGTTCGGCGTCCCGCTGCCCGCCGCCCTGCCGGCCTGGGCGCTGTCCTACCTGCTCGCCCTGGTCGCCGTCTTCACCATCGGGGCGCTGGTCTCCGGGACGGCGCCCTCCTCCCGGGCCGCCTCGACCGTGGGCACCGTCGTCTTCTTCCCGCTCATGTTCACCGCCGGTGTCTGGTACCCGGTGAGCGCGATGAGCGGGCTCGTCCGCGACGTCGTGGCCGCGACGCCGACCGGCGCGGCAGCGCTGGCGTTGGACCGGGCCCAGGCCGGAGAGCTGCCGACGCTGCTGCAGGTGCTGGTCGTCGCCGGCTGGGCTGTCGTGCTGGCGGTCCTGGCGGTGCGATGCTTCCGCTGGCAGTGAGCTCCGGGCAGTGCGGGCTGTGGGAGGGGAGGCACCGGTGACCGCTCCGGGGGCCGCCGTCCAGGTGCGGTGGCGCTTCCTGCTCCGGCGCGGCCCCTACCTGGTCCTCGCCCTGGCCACCGTGCTCGCCGCCGCCTCGATGCACCTGTTCGACCGGGGGCCGGCGGCGTGGACGACCGCGGCGGTGCTGGTCGGCGCGATCGCGGCCGGGCACGCCTGGGTGGTCGACCGCCGGTGGGACCGCCGCCCGGGCGGCCCGGACCGGCTCAGCGCGGCCTACGTGAGCGCCCGCACCGTCGCCGCCTTCGTCCTGGTCTGGATCAACCCGTTCTTCGGGGCCTTCGCCTTCATCGGCTACTTCGACACGGTCGAACACGCGCCGCGGCGGCTGGTGACCCCGCTCGTGCTGCTCACCGCGCTCACCCTGGCCGGCTCGCAGTCCGGCGGCCTGCCACCGGCCGACCGGACCCAGGCCGCTGCCTTCCTGGGGCTGTTCGCGCTCAACGCGGGGCTCGTGTTGTTCTTCGTCCGGATGGAGCGCGACGAGCACGCGCTCGCCGCGGCGCGGGTCGCCACCATCGACGAGCTGGAGCGGACCAACGCCCGGCTGGCCGAGGCGCTGGCCGAGAACGCCGAGCTGCACGCGGCGCTCCTCCAGCGCGCCCGGGAGGCGGGCCGGCACGAGGAGCGGGAGCGGCTGGCCCTGGAGATCCACGACACCATCGCGCAGAGCCTCGTGGGAGTGGTCACCCAGCTGCAGGCGGTCACCGACGACGCCGCCCCCGCAGCCGTCGCGCAGCGGGTGGAAGCGGCGACCGAGCTGGCCCGTTCCGCCCTGGTGGAGGCCCGGCGGTCCGTGGAGGGGCTGCTGCCGTCCCAGCTGGACGACGCCGACGCACCGGCCGCGCTGGACCGGCTGGTGCGGGACTGGGTGACCCGCACCGGTGCGCGCGCCGAGCTGGTCGTCACCGGCGCCGCCCGGCCCCTGCCCGACGACGCCGAGGCCGTCCTCCTGCGGGTGGCGGGGGAGTCGCTGGCGAACGTCACCCGGCACGCCGGGGCCTCCCGCGTCGGGGTCACGCTGTCCTTCCTCGACGACGAGGTGCTCCTGGACGTCCGGGACGACGGGGTGGGCTTCCCGGCGACTGGATCGGACCGCGCCGGGACGGCGGGGGCCCGGTTCGGCCTGCGCGGCATGCGGCAGCGAGCCGAGCGGGTCGGCGGCGAGGTGCTGGTGGAGTCCGAGCCGGGCGGTGGGACGGCGGTCTCGCTGCGACTGCCGGTGACCCGTGGCTGAGCGGCGCACCGTACGGGTGGTGCTGGCCGACGACCACCCGGTGGTGCGCGACGGTCTGCGCGGCATGCTCACCGCGGTGCCGGACGTCGAGGTGGTCGGCGAGGTCGGGGACGGGGTGGCGGCGGTCGCCCTGGTGCGCGCGCTCCGGCCGGACGTCCTGCTGCTGGACCTGCGGATGCCCCGGGGCGACGGGCTGGACGCGATCGTCGCGCTGTGCGATGACCCGGTGCGGGTCCTGGTCCTCTCCACCTTCGCCACCGCCCGGGACGTGCGCGCGGCACTCGAGGCCGGGGCCACCGGCTACGTGCTCAAGGACGCCCCCCGCGACCAGTTGGTCGCCGCCGTCCATGCCGCGGCCGACGGGGAGTCGGTGCTGTCCCCTGCGGTGGCCACGCAGGTGGTCACCCGGATGCGCGGCACGCCCGGGACGGACCTGACCGAGCGGGAGGTGGCGGTCCTGCGGCTGGTCGCCCAGGGCACGCCCAACCGGGCGATCGCCGCGAGCCTGTTCGTCAGCGAGGCCACGGTGAAGACGCACCTGGTGCACGTGTTCACCAAGCTGGGCGTGACCGACCGGGCCGCCGCCGTCGCGGCCGCGTACGAGCGCGGCATCCTGCCCGCCTAACGCGCGTCGCCGGGCGGGCTCGGCGCACGGTCCTGGGCAGTCGGCCTGCATCCGCCGTGCCGCCGACGGCAGAAGAGCGACGACACCGCCTTCCCGATCAGGAGACGACGTGAACGTCGAGAACACTTTCACCTACGACTTCTTCCAGTACACGATCGTGTCCCACGTCTTCACCCTCGGCTACGCCGCGATGGCCGCGGGCCTGGTCTACTTCCTGCTGACCAGCAAGAACTCGCTGCCCCGGTACCAGCTGTCCTCCACCTTGTCCGCGGTCGTGATGCTGTCGGCGTTCCTGGAGCTGTTGGTCATCTCCCTCAGGTGGGACAGCGCCTTCAGCTGGGACGGCGAGGCGTTCAGCTCGACCGGCGCACTGTTCTCCAACGGCTACCGGTACATGAACTGGACGATCGACGTCCCGGTGCTGCTGCTGCAGATGCTGATCGTCCTGGGGGTGACCGGTGCGGCGTTCCGCCGCGGCTGGATCGTCTTCACCGTCGCCGGGCTGGGGATGATCTACACCGGTTACGCCGGCCAGTTCTACGAGGTCGAGCGCAGCGCGCCGTTCTGGATCTGGGGCTCGATCAGCACGGTGTTCTTCCTGGTGATCCTGGCTCTGGTGTACCGCACCGTGTACGGCAACGTCGGCCGGCTGCCCGCGGAGGTCCGCCCGCTGGTCAAGGCCGTGTGGTGGCTGCTGCTGGTCTCCTGGATGCTCTACCCCGGCGCCTACCTGATGCCGGCGATCTGGGACTCCGCCGACGGCGTGGTCGCCCGGCAGATCACCTACACCGTCGCCGACATCACCTCCAAGGTCGTCTACGGCATCCTGCTGGCGGTCATCGCCCGGAAGGTGAGCAAGCACGAGGGCCACGACGAGGCCGTCGCCTCCGACGTCACCATGCCCCGCGGCGGCATCACCGACGTGGCGGCTCCCGGTCGGGCTGCCTGATCCGCCGGGGGGCGTCGTGACGGCACGCGCACCGCTGCGGGTGACCGCGCTGACGACCCGGCTGTCGGTCGGGGTCGTCGGCGCGGTCGTCGGGGCGGCCGTGCTGCTGCCCGACCAGCTCTCGGCATGGGGACTGGGCGTCCTGGCCGTCGGGGTGCTGGTCGGGTTGCCGCACGGTGCGGTCGACCACCTGGTCCCGGACTGGGTCGCCGGGCGACCGGGGCGGATGCTGCGCCCGGGCGTCCTGGTCGGCTACGCCGTCACCGCACTGGTCGCACTGGGCGCCCTCCTGGTGACCCCGGTGGTGAGCCTGCTGCTGTTGTTCGTCGTCTCCGCGGTGCACTTCGGCATGGGTGAGGTGGCGTTCGACGCCGAGCGGTCGGGGACCCCGTGGCGGCCTGCGCTGCGGGACGTCGCACCCGTCGTGGGCCTGGGCGGGCTGCCCATCGCCGTCCCGCTCGCCCGGTGGCCCGAGGAGGCCGACCGGGTGCTGGCGGCGCTGTCCCCGGAGCTGCCGGGGTTGCTGACACCCGGCGTCCGGCAGGCTGCGCTCGCCGTCGTCGGCGTGGCCCTCCTCGGCACCGTGTCCGGTGCGCTGGCCCGCGGCCGGCCCGGATGGGCGGCCGAGGCCGGCCTGCTGGCCGCGCTGTTCACCCTTGCTCCGCCGGCTGCGGCCTTCGGCGCGTACTTCGGTGGCTGGCACGCCGTCCGCCACATCGGGCGCCTGCTCGCGGTCGACCCCCGCAACGGCGAGGACCTGGCGGCCGGCCGGCTCGGCGTCCCGCTGCTCCGCTACGCCACAGCGGCCGCGGTCCCCACCGGGGTGGCCCTCGCCGGCATCGCGCTCCTCGTCCTCAGTGCGCAACGACCCGACTGGACGGCCGGCGCGCTGGCCGTCCTCCTCGGCCTCACCGTCCCGCACATGGCGGTGGTGGCGCTGCTCGACCGGCGGGCGCCGGCCAGGCTCCCGCACCAGCCCGTGCGGGTGGACCCGTCGGCGGGCGGCTGAGCGCCGGCGCAGGCCCTCGACACACCGGACGACACGCCTGGGCGGCGCCCGAGTTCGGAGCGGACTCGCCGGTCGTCCCCCCACGGCCCCCCGGACGTTCACCTGCCGAGCCGAGCCTGGGGGTCCCGATGGACCGAGCACAGGAGGAGCACCTCATGACCGGACCGACGAGCACGACGAAGGCCAGCCAGGCGACCAAGGACGAGCCCGGCTCTGCTGCACCCGAGGCCGAGGAGCGGGTCGCCCCAGGGGCGTCCACGGGCTCGGACGTCGAGCTCCGGGAGCTGGCCCGGACCCAGGAGGACGTGGCGCAGCGTGCCCGGCGGCTGGTCGCGGGCGAGCTGGTGGCGTCCGGGCCCGACGGCACGGAGGAGCGCCAGCAGGTCGAGCGGGTGCTCGAGCAGGCCCGCGCCGGCCTGCTCGCCGAACTGCGCGACCAGGAGCAGGAGCGCGCCCGGCGTCAGCTGCAGGAGGCCGCCGCCAGTGGCGAGGACGCCGTCGCCGGGGTCGTCCAGAGCATCACGACCATCGTCCGCGGCATCGTGCCGGCGGCGCTGGTGCGGCCCGAGGACGTCATCGAGGCGACGTTCGCCCTGGCCGACCAGGGGCTGCGGATCAGCCGCCGGCTGGCCCTCACGACGACCAGCAGCGTGCGCAGCCTGTCCACGTCGGTCTGAGGCACGACTCGCAGGCGGCGGCCGGGGGAGCCCCCGGCCGCCGCCCGTGTCGTGGCCGGTGGACCGACCGCGCGAGCTACGAGGCGTCCCGGCGCAGCAGTGACCAGCCGCCGGCGGCGAGCGCCGCCCCGGACCAGCCGACCAGCAGCGTCGCTGCCGCAGCCGCCGTCATGTCCGGCTCGCCGAGGAGCATCCAGACGGCACCCGTCCCCGGCAGCAGCTCCCCGAGGTCGGCCATCCACTCGACACCGAAGCCGGGCAGCAGGGCCGGCAGCACCAGCTGGAGCAGGAAGACCGTGGCCAGTGCCCCGGCGGTGCTGCGCAGCAGCAGGCCGACGCCGACCGCCAGCACGCTCCCGGCGGCCAGCACCGCCGCGACCCGGCCGAGGCTGTCGGCCAGGTCGGCCAGGGTCAGGGTCAGGTCGGGCGCGATGAGCCAGGCGGCCACGTCGGCGACCAGCGCGAGGAGCACCCCGGCCACCGTGGCGACGACGACCGGCACGGTGACCCGGGCGGCCAGCAGCACCCCGCGGCGCGGCGTCCACTGCAGGGTCGGGCCGATCGACCCGCTGGCGTACTCCTGGGTGACCGCGAGCAGGGCCAGCACCAGCAGCGCGAACTGGCCCAGCAGGACGCCGAACTCACCGGCGAACGTCGCCGGCAGGCCGGTCAACGGGTCGGCCGGTCCGGTCGCCTCGTCGAAGGCCGCGGTGGCGCCGATGCCCACGACGGTGACCGCGGCCGCCAGCAGGCACCACCACGTCGTCCGGACCGTGCGCAGTCGCAGCCACTCGGCCCCGGCGGCGCGCCGGAAGACGGGCGCCGTCCCCGGTTCGGTGGTCGCCGTCCCCGTCGTCGGGACGGCGAGCTCCGCCGCGCTCATCGCTGCACCAGCCCGGCCGGCTCGGGCGCGACGGCGACCCGGTACTGGACGCTGTCGCCGGTGAGGTCGAGGTAGACCTGCTCCAGCGAGGAGTGCTCCTCGGCCAGTCGGTGCACCGCGACACCGGTCTCCAGGGCGACGTCGCCGACGGTCTCCGCCGTCGTGCCCTCGACCAGCAGGTCGCCGTCCTCGGTGGGGTGCACCTGCAGCCGTCGGCGGCGCAGGGCGCCGACCAGGGCGTCGGGCGACGGGGTCCGCACCCGGACCTGCCGCTGCGCACCCTGCCCGCGCATGACCTCCTGCATCGACGCGTCGGCGATCAGCCGGCCGCGGCCGATGATCACCAGGTGGTCGGCGGTCTGCTCCATCTCGCTCATCAGGTGGCTGGACAGCAGCACCGTCCGCCCCTCGTCGGCCAGCCCGCGCACCAGCCGGCGGATCCACCGGACCCCGTCCAGGTCGAGGCCGTTCATCGGCTCGTCGAACAGCAGGACGGCGGGGTCACCGAGCAGCGCGGTCGCGATGCCGAGCCGCTGGCGCATGCCCAGGGAGTAGCCGCGCACCCGCCGCCGGGCCGCGGGGCCGAGCCCCACCTGGTCGACGACGTCGTCCACCCGGCGCAGCGGGATGCCGTGCGTGCGGGCGGCGACCCGCAGGTGGTCGCGCCCGCTGCGCCCGGGGTGGACGGCGCCCGCGTCGAGCAGGGCACCGGCCGTCCGGAGCGGCTCGGCCAGCGTGGCGAAGGGCCGGCCGGCCACCAGGGCGGAGCCGGCGGTGGGCCGGTCGAGGCCGAGGACCATGCGCATCGTGGTCGACTTGCCCGCGCCGTTCGGACCGAGGAAGCCGGTCACCTTGCCCGGCTGGACGTCGAAGGTCAGGTCGTCGACGGCCCGGACGGTGCTGGTCCCACGCACGGACGCGGTGCCGTACTCCTTGGTGAGGCCGCGCACCTGGATCATGGTCGCGGCCCGTCGGGGGCGTGACGGCGTCGCCGCCACGGGAGGGGTGCAGTCATGACACGGAGCGTGTCGGGCCCATCGGCCCGGGCGGATCACCCCACGGTGCCGAGCAGCGTCCCCCACGTGGGGGAGGCGAACGGGGCGCGCACAGGGGAGCCGCCGGGCGCGACGATCCGCCACGATCGATCGGTGCCCCCGATGACCTCCTCACGCTCGGCGACCGAGCTCGCCGCCCGGCTGCGGATGGTGCTGGCCGCCGCCCGCCCGGGCTGGCGAGGCCGGGCCCTCTACGCGCTGGCGAGCCTGCCCCTCGGCGCGCTGTACCTGGTGCTGTACGCCGGGCTGGTCGGCTCGGTGGTGGCCGTGGTCTACGGCGTCGGCGTGCTGCTCGTCCTGCTGGTGCTCGCAGTGACCCGCTCCCTGGCCGAGATGGAGCGCCGGCTGGCCCGCAGGCTGCTCGGTGTCGACGTCCCGGCCGGTGAGCGGGTCCGCGACCGGCGCGGCGTCGTCCGCCGGCTGCGGCGGCTGGTCTTCGCGGCCGACACCTGGCGGGCCCTGGGCTGGCTCGGGGCCCGCGTGCTCCTCGGCCTCGCCGCGTCCACCACCCTGCTGTTCGGCGGCGCCGTCTTCGTCGCCCTCGGCTGGGAGATCGAGTGGAACCCGCTCAACGCGCTCCCGCTGCTGGCGCTCATGGTCCTCGACGTCGTCCTCGTCCTGGCCGGGCTCGACCTGCTGGTGCGGTTGTCCGCGTCCGTGGCGCCGCGGCTGCTCGGCACCGCGCCCGAACAGCGGATCGCCGCGCTGCAGCAGAGCACCCGGCGGCTGGCCGACCGGAACAGGCTGGCCCGCGACCTGCACGACACCATCGGTCATGCGCTGACCGCCAGCCTGCTGCAGGCCACCGCCGCCCGCCGCACCCTGACGCCCGTCGGCGAGCGGCCGCTGCAGGCCGACTTCGCGCGCCAGGCGCTGGGGCACATCGAGACGAACACCCGGACCGCGCTCGCGGAGCTCGACCGGGTGCTCACCGTGCTCCGTGCCGAGGACGGCGGCCGTGACCCCGCCCCGTTCGCCGCGCCGTCGCTGGACGACCTCGAGGACCTGCTTGCCGGACTCCGCGACGGCGGCCTGCCCGTCGAGCTCGTGGTGGGCGGCGACGTCGACGACGTGCCCGCCGGTGTCCAGGAGCTGGCCTACCGGGTGGTCCAGGAGGGGACGACGAACGTGCTGCGGCACGCGGGCACCCCGCGGACGGTCGCCGAGGTCGTCCGCAGCGGGGACACCCTCGTCGTCCGCGTGTGCAACGAACCGGTCTCCCAGCACGACGGCCGCCCGGGCCCCGGCGGCGGCCGCGGGTTGGCCGGCCTACGGGAGCGGGCGACCGCCGTCGGCGGCACGCTCACCGCCGGACGGACGCCGGCCGGCGGGTTCGACCTGTGTGTCACCCTGCCGCTGTCGGGTGCGGCGTGACCGCCCTGCGGCTGCTGCTCGTGGACGACGACGTGCTCGTCCGCTCCGGGCTGCGGGTGATCCTGGAGAGCGAGCCCGACCTGGCCGTCGTGGGCGATGCCGGCACCGGCCGGGAGGCGCTGGCCGTCGCGGCCGACACCGATCCGGACGTCGTCCTCATGGACGTCCGGATGCCCGACATGGACGGCATCGCGGCGACCGCGGAGCTGGTCGCCCGTGACCCGCAGCGCCCCCGCGTGCTGGTCCTGACCACGTTCGAGGACGACGACTACCTGTTCCGTTCGCTGCAGGCCGGGGCGAGCGGCTTCGCGCTGAAGCGGTCGGAGCCGGACTCGCTCGTCGACGCCATCCGGGTCGTCGCCCGGGGGACGACCCTGGTGCTCCCGGACCTGACCCGGCGGCTCATCGCCTCGCACGCGCCCTCCCGCGCCCGAGGGCCGGCCGCACTGCCGGAGCTGACCGGCCGCGAGGCCGACGTGCTGCGGCTGGTGGCGGGCGGGCTGTCCAACGCCGAGATCGCCACCGAGCTGTTCCTCAGCCGCGAGACGGTGAAGACGCACGTCAGCAGCGTGCTGCTCAAGCTCCGTGCGCGGGACCGCACTCAGGCGGTCATCGCTGCCTACGAGAGCGGCTTCATGACCGGCTGATCGCCCCCCGTCGTCCGATCCCCGACCGCGCCGGGTCAGGGCTGGGCAGGAGCACCCGCTTGGGCCTAGGGTCCGTGTCGACCCGCGGGAGCCTCGCGTACCGAGGCTGAGAGGGCGGCAGGACCGGCCGCTGACCGTTCGCACCTGATCCGGTTAACACCGGCGTAGGGAGGAACCCCTGATGACGGACGTCCAGCACCGGCCACAGACCGAGGGCACCGAGTTCCCCGGCTCCCGCAAGACCCACCTGCAGGGCAGCCGCCCGGACCTGCGGGTCCCGATGCGCGAGGTGCAGCTGTCCACCGGCGACAGCGTGGTGCTCTACGACACCTCGGGCCCGTACACCGACCCGGCGGTGCACACCGACATCCGGGCCGGGCTGCCCCGGCACCGGGAGGACTGGATCACCGAGCGCGCCGACACGGAGAGCTACGAGGGCCGCGCGGTGCAGCCGGTGGACAACGGGCGCCGCCCGGGTGACACCCGGGACCTGGACAGCGTCTTCGCTGCCGCCCACCGTCCCCGCCGCGGCCTGCCGGGGACGACGGTCACCCAGCTCGCCTACGCCCGCCGCGGCCAGGTCACCCCCGAGATGGAGTTCGTGGCGCTGCGGGAGGGGGTCTCCGTCGAGCACGTCCGCAGCGAGATCGCCCGCGGCCGCGCGGTGCTGCCGGCCAACGTGAACCACCCGGAGTCCGAGCCGATGGCGATCGGCCGCAACCTGCTCGTCAAGATCAACGCCAACATCGGCAACAGTGCGGTCGCCTCCTCCATCGAGGAGGAGGTGGACAAGATGACCTGGGCCACCCGCTGGGGCGCCGACACCGTCATGGACCTCTCGACCGGCCGCAACATCCACACCACCCGGGAGTGGATCATCCGCAACAGCGCCGTCCCGATCGGCACCGTGCCCATCTACCAGGCGCTGGAGAAGGTGAACGGCAAGGCCGAGGACCTGTCCTGGGAGGCCTACCGGGACACGCTCGTGGAGCAGTTCGAACAGGGCGTCGACTACGTCACCGTGCACGCCGGGGTGCTGCTGCGCTACGTCCCGCTGGCGGCGAACCGGAAGACCGGCATCGTGTCCCGCGGCGGCTCGATCATGGCGGCCTGGTGCCTGGCCCACCACCAGGAGAACTTCCTCTACACGCACTTCCGCGAGATGTGCGAACTGATGGCCGCCTACGACGTCACCTTCTCCCTCGGCGACGGCCTCCGCCCCGGGTGCATCGCCGACGCCAACGACGAGGCCCAGTTCAGCGAGCTGCGCACGTTGGGTGAGCTGACCCGGATCGCCTGGGAACACGATGTCCAGGTGATGGTCGAGGGTCCGGGGCACGTGCCGATGAACAAGATCAAGGAGAACATGGACCTCCAGTTGGAGGTCTGCGACGAGGCGCCGTTCTACACCCTGGGCCCGCTGACCACCGACATCGCGCCGGGCTACGACCACATCACCAGCGCCATCGGCGCGGCGATGATCGGCTGGTACGGCACCGCGATGCTCTGCTACGTCACCCCCAAGGAGCACCTGGGGCTGCCGGACCGGGACGACGTCAAGGACGGCGTCATCACCTACAAGATTGCCGCCCACGCCGCGGACCTGGCCAAGGGGCACCCCGGGGCGCAGGCCTGGGACGACGCACTGTCCGACGCGCGGTTCGAGTTCCGCTGGACCGACCAGTTCAACCTCTCCCTTGACCCG
Source organism: Modestobacter sp. KNN46-3 (assembly GCF_011039295.1). Taxonomy (NCBI): domain Bacteria; kingdom Bacillati; phylum Actinomycetota; class Actinomycetes; order Geodermatophilales; family Geodermatophilaceae; genus Modestobacter; species Modestobacter sp. KNN46-3. The sequence goes on from NZ_JAAKGN010000001.1 coordinate 71,369, forward strand.
ACGACGGCCCGCGACTTCCACGACGAGACGCTGCCGGCCGGTGCGGCCAAGACCGCGCACTTCTGCTCGATGTGCGGCCCGCACTTCTGCTCCATGCGGATCAGCCAGGACGTGCGGGCCTACGCCGCGGCCAAGGGCGTCGCCGCGGACGAGGCGCTCCAGCTGGGGATGGCGGAGAAGTCCGCCGAGTTTATGGACGAAGGCGCCCGGGTCTACCTCCCCGTCGTCGACCTGTCGGAGGCCGTCACCTCGACCACACCCACGGACGACTGACGCGGCCGCCCGCGGACCACTGCGTCCGCGGGCGGCCGTCAGTCGATCTCGCCCGTGCGTGCGTCAGCCGGGAGCTCGGCGATCGCAGCCGCACAGCGCTGCGACTGCCGGTGCAGGGCCGCGGTGAGCTCCGGAGGCCCGTCGAGCACTGTGAAGTCGGCGTCGACCGAGGTGAGCATCCACACCAGGGTGGTGGGGTCGTCGGCGCCGACGGTGAACAGGCAGCTGGCAGCATCGACGGCCGTCACCACCCCCATGCCCGGCCAGACCTTGTCGGCGACCGCCGCCGCCGGCTCGTGCAGCCGCACCGTCGCCCGGTACGGCCAGGTCCGGGCCGACAGCTGACGGGACAGCCAGGCGACGACGTCACCGTCCGGCGGCTCCCGCGGGGTGAACCGCGAGCCGTTGGGCGACCGCGGGGACATCCGGTCGGCACGGAAGCTGCGCCAGTCGCGGCGGTCGGGGTCCCAGGCGACCAGGTACCAGCTCCGGCCGAAGCTGACGAGGCGGTGCGGCTCGACGGTCCGGGTCGTCTGCCCGGTTCGCGGACTGCTGTAGTCGAACCGCAGGCACTCGTGGCGGCGGATGGCGTCCGCGATCGCCACGAGCGTCTCGGCGGTCACCTGCGGGCCGGGGGCGGTGCCGGCCCGGACGGTGGCTTCCTGGAGCGACCGCACCCGGTGGCGCAGCCGGGCGGGCAGCACCTGCTCGAGCTTCTGCAGAGCCCGCAGCGCCGCTTCCTCCACCCCGGCGACCGAGCTCGCGGCGGCCGTCCGCAGCCCGACGACGACGGCGACCGCCTCGTCGTCGTCGAGGAGCAACGGCGGGAGAGCCGCCCCCGCACCGAGCCGGTACCCGGCCGTGCCCTGGATCGCGTGCACCGGGTAGCCGAGCTCACGCAGCCGCTCAACGTCCCTCCGGACGGTGCGCGTGCTGACCTCCAGCCGCTGGGCGAGATCGGCGCCGGACCACTCGGAGTGGGCCTGCAGGAGCGCCAGCAGCCGGAGCAGCCGAGCGGATGTCTCGAGCACGCCCTCGAGGATGCCAGTTCCTTAGGAACCGTCCTGTCCTAGGTGGCCCCTAACGTCCCCGGCGTGACGACCCCCCGGCTGGACATCCGCCCCTTCGGCATCGCCATCCCACAGGAGCAGGTCGACGACCTCTCCGCGCGGCTGGCGGCCACTCGCTGGCCCGGCGACCTCCCCGGTGTGGGCTGGAGCCGCGGCGTCCCCCAGGCCTACCTGCAGGAGCTCACCGCCTACTGGCGTGACCACTTCGACTGGCGGGCCGCCGAAGCGCGGCTCAACGTACTGCCGCAGTTCGTCACCGAGGTCGACGGGCAGCGGCTGCACTTCATCCACGTCCGCTCTCCAGAACCGGACGCGACCCCGCTGCTCCTGCTGCACGGCTGGCCGAGCACGGTGGCTGACTTCCTCGACGTCGTCGGTCCCCTGTCGGACCCCCGGTCGCATGGCATGGACCCGGCCGACGCCTTCACCCTGGTGATCCCGTCGCTGCCCGGTTTCGGGTTCTCGACGCCGCTGGCCGGCCCGGGGATGAACGCCGAGCGGACCGCACGGGTCCTGGCGACGCTCATGGCCGACCTCGGCCACGACCGCTACGGCGTGCAGGGCGGGGACACGGGGTCGTTCGTCGCAGCGGAGCTCGGGCAGGTGGCATCCGACCGGGTGATCGGTGTCCACCTCAACGCCGCGATCACCTTCCCCGCCGACGACGGCGAGGTGGACACCCTCTCCGGGGATGATCGGGAGCGTTGGAAGCGCATGCAGTCCTACAACGACGGCTACCTGCAGATCCAGTCGAAGTCGCCGCAGACGCTGGCCTACGCCCTCACCGACTCCCCGGCCGGCCAGCTGGCCTGGGTGGTCGAGGTGTTCCAGCGGTTGTCCGATCTGCCCGACTCCGGCCTCCTCGAGGACACGGTCGACCGCGATCGCCTCCTGACCGGGGTCTCCATCTACTGGTACACCGCCACTGCCGGGTCGTCGGCGCAGGTCTACTTCGAGGCGATGAACCCGGTGGCGTGGGGGGCGGGCGACTGGGAGGCCGACGGCGAGGACGCCAGCGACTGGGCGCCGGAGCGAGGGACCGTCCCGACGGGCTTCCTCCTGTCCGCGCACGACGTCACCGTCCGCACCTTCGCCGAGCGGGACCACGCTGTCGCTCGATGGACCGAGGCCGGGCGGGGCGGCCACTTCCTCGCGATGGAGCAACCCGCACTGTTCGTCGACGACGTCCGCGCGTTCTTCCGGGACCTGCCGCGGGATCGCAGCTCGAGCACCGGCGTGCGGTGAGGAGCGCAGTTCCCGGAACACGTCCGGTGCCGCCGGAGGGGTGGCGCGATGAGCTCGGAGGGTGTCCGATGTGGGCCTGCGCATCGATGACGCCCGAGGAGTCTCCATGCTGCGTCCGCGTACCACCCTGGTCGCCCTCACCGCGCTGACTGCCGGCGCCCTCGCGGCCGGCGGGCCCGCGAGCGCCGCGCCGGTCGACCCGTTGCCGGAGAAGCGCCCGTGGGCAGTCGGCACCGGGGGAGCGGTGGCCACGGTCGACGCCGACGCCACCCGGGTCGGGCTGGAGGTCCTGGCCGCCGGCGGGAACGCGGCGGACGCAGCCGTCGCCGCGGCCGCGGCGCTGGGTGTGACGGAGCCCTACTCGGCCGGGGTCGGCGGTGGGGGCTTCTTCCTCTACTACGACGCCGACACCGGAGCGGTCACCTCGATCGACGGCCGGGAGACCGCGCCGCTGGCGATGGGCGCGGGCGCCTTCCTCGACGAGGCAGGGGAGCCCCTGCCGTTCGCCGAGGCGGTGGCGAGCGGGCTCTCGGTGGGCACGCCCGGCACGCCGCAGACCTGGGCGACGGCCCTGGCGGAGTTCGGCACCTGGTCGCTCGCGGACGCGCTGCAGGGCGGGATCCAGTTGGCCGACGAGGGCTTCGTCGTCGACGAGACGTTCCGGCAGCAGACCGCGGAGAACGAGGAGAAGTTCCGCACGTTCGAGCCCAGTGCCGAGCTGTTCCTGCCGGGCGGGGCCCTGCCCGAGGTGGGGTCGGTGTTCGCCAACCCCGACCTAGCGGAGACCTACCGGCTGCTGGCGGACGAGGGCGTGGAGCCGTTCTACTCCGGGGAGCTGGCCGGCGAGATCGTGCGGACGGCCCAGGACCCGCCCGAGGCGGAGGGCGTCGAGGACGTCCGCGCGGGGCTGCTCGAGGACGTCGACCTGGCGCTGTACGACGCCCCGCTGCGGGAGCCGACCATGGTCGGGTACCGGGGGCTCGAGGTCTACGGGATGGCCCCGCCGTCCAGCGGTGGGTCGACCGTCGGCGAGGCGTTGAACATCCTGGAGCCGTTCGACCTCGGTCAGCTGCCCGCCGTGCCGGTGCTGCACCACTACCTGGAGGCCAGTGCGCTGGCCTTCGCGGACCGCAACGCCTACGTCGGCGACCCGGCGTACACCCAGGTGCCCCTGGCCGAGCTGCTCTCCGACGACTTCGCCGCGGAGCGGGTCTGCGCCATCGACCCGGCCACGGCGCTGGAGAAGCCGACGACGGCGGGCGACCCGGACGGCGAGTACGGCCCGTGCCCGGCAGCGGGCGAGCTCACGGTGGGGGAGGGCACGGAAGGCCCCTCCACCACGCACCTCACGGTCGGCGATGCCGAGGGCAACATCGCCAGCTACACGCTGACGATCGAGCAGACCGGTGGCAGCGGGATCACGGTGCCCGGCCGCGGGTTCCTGCTCAACAACGAGCTGACCGACTTCACCTTCGCCGCCGCCGACCCCATGACGCCCGAGCCGAACCTGCCCGCCCCGGGCAAGCGGCCGCGCAGCAGCATGGCGCCGACGATCGTGCTGCACGACGGTGAGCCGGTGCTCGCCCTCGGCTCCCCGGGCGGCAGCACGATCATCACGACGGTGCTGCAGACCCTGGTCAACCGCATCGACCGCGACATGAACCTCGCCCTGGCGATCGCCGCGCCCCGGGCCAGCCAGCGGAACACCCCCGCGGTGTCCGCGGAACCGGCGTTCGTCGCCGCGTACGGGCCGCCCCTCGAGGCGCTCGGGCACGAGTTCAGCGTCGTGGAGGAGATCGGTGCGGCCACCGGCATCGAGTACCTGCCGGGCGGCCTGCTGCTGGCCGCCGCGGAGCCCGACCGACGCGGCGGTGGCAGCGCGGGTGTCGTGCGCGACCTCCTCGACAACCCACTGGCAGCCGCACCGGACGTGCCCGGCCTCGCCCCCGGACTCGGCGACGACTGACGATCCGCCGGCCAGCCCACGACAGGAGAGAGTCGCCGTGACCACACCAGATGCACCGGACCCCGACGCCCGCCGGCCGGACGCCGATCCGCCACAGCAGGACGGCCGCGGCGCGGAGATCGGCCTGTCCGACGACGCCGGCGGCACGTTCGAACCCGAGGAGGACCCGGACGACGACGGGCCGTCCACCTGATCCCGGGGCCGTGGGCGCGGCGGGGTGATCGACCGTCCGGGGCTGGCCCGGAGTGAGCCGGGCGCCCCACGACCTCAGGTCTGGCTCGGCGCCCCCGACCCGGTCGGGACGGGGATGGTGCCACCGACCGGCACGCCGGGTCCATCGGGACGCCGTGCGAGCGCACCATGCCACCACATGTGCCGGCCGATGTCCAGGGTGAGCGCGGTGACCAGGACAGAGCGCACGACGATCGTGTCGAGCAGGACGCCGAGCGCCACGGCGATCCCCAGCTGCGTCAGGAACGTCAGCGGCAGCGTGCCGAGCACCGAGAACGTCGCCGCGAGCACCAGCCCCGCCGAGGTGATGACGCCACCGGTGGCGGCGAGCCCGATCAGCGCGGCCCGCCTCGTGCCGTGGTCGGCTGCCTCCTCCCGCACCCGGGTCATCAGGAAGATGTTGTAGTCGATCCCCAGGGCGACGAGGAAGACGAACACGAACAGCGGGAACGAGCTGTCGGTCGCGGTCACCCCGATCGTCCAGTCGAAGATCAGGGCGCTCAGCCCGAGCGCGGCCCCGTAGGAGAGCACCACGGTGGCGATCAGCAGCACCGGCGCGACCAGCGCCCGCAGCAGCACGGCCAGCACCAGCAGGACGACGAACATGATCAGCGGGATGACCACCAGGTTGTCCCGCTGGGCGGCGTCCTGGACGTCCAGGTTCAGTGCGGTGTTCCCGCCGACCAGTGCCTCGCCGTCGCCCGCGTCGTCGAGCGTCGTCCGCAGTCGTTCGATGGTGTCGGAGGCGGGCTCGCTGTCGAACCGGTCGGTCAGCGCGGCCTCGACGAGGGCCCGGTCACCCACCACCTGGGGTTCGCCGACCTGGGCGATGCCCTCGGTGGTGGCCGTCGCCTCGGCGACCTCGGTGGCGGAGTCGGCCGTGGTGATCACGTAGACCGAGTTGCCCGCGACCGCCGGGAAGTGCCGGGACGCGACCGCGTCGCCCTCGATCGACTCGGGGGTGCCCCGGAAGCTCTCCGCCTGGGTCAGCCCGTTGGGGGAGAGCAGCAGGACGCCGAGGGAGGCCACCAGGAGCAACGCGCTCGTCACGAGCCAGGTGGCGCGCGGCCGCGGTCGGATCGTGGCCCCCACGTGCGCCCACAGGCCGGTCGCGGTCGGTTCGGCGCTGCCGAAGGTGGGGCGCACCGGCCAGAACACCCAGCGGCCGCAGATGACCAGCAGCGCGGGCAGCAGCGTCATCAGCACGGCCAGCGTCACGGCAACGCCGATCGCGGCGACCGGGCCCAGCCCTGCGGTGGAGTTCATCTCCGCCACGACCAGGCACAGCATCCCCAGCACGACCGTGCCGCCGCTGGCCAGCACCGCCGGGCCGGCCCGGTGCACGGCCTCGGTCATGGCCTCGTGCCGGTCGGTGTGCAGGCGCAGCTCCTCGCGGTAGCGCGCGATCAGCAGCAGGGCGTAGTCGGTGCCCGCGCCCACGACCAGGACGGTGAGGATGCTCGCGCTCTGGGCGTTGACGGTGAGGTCGGCGTAGCGGGCCAGCAGGTAGATGAGGGCCTGCGAGCAGGACAGCGCGATGACGGCCGAGAAGATCGGCAGGACCCAGAGCACCGGGCTGCGGTAGGTGACCAGCAGGATCAGGACGACGACGCCCAGGGCGGCGAAGAGCAGGGTCCCGTCGATCCCCTCGAACGCCTCGGCCGAGTCCGCGGCGCTGCCGGCCGGGCCGGTCACCCAGGTGCCCAGACCCGTGGGCCCGTCGGAGACCTCGGCGCGGATGCCGTCGACCAGCGGGGCGATCGCCTCCCAGCCGTCCGACCCCACGTTGAGCGGGACGATCAGCTGGACCGACTGCCCGTCCTCGGCGGGGACCGGTCCCACGATCGTCCCGTCGAGGGCGTCGAGCTGCCCGAGGGCGCTGACGTCCTCCTGGACCGCCGCGGTGTCGGCAGCGGTGAGCCCCGCGGTGCGTTCGTAGACGATGACGGCGGGGAGAAGGTCGGGGTCGGAGCCCAGCTCCGTCTGCAGCTGCAGGGCGCGGGTCGACTCAGCGTCCGACGGCAGCCACGCCGCGACGTCATTCTCCTGCTCGTCGGTGAGGGCACCGGCCAGCGGCGCCGCGGCGGCGGCCAGCACCACCCAGAAGACGAGGACCACCCACTTCAGACGTGGATGGCTGACACGGGACGCGAACGACCTGCCCATGACGGGCCTCTCAGGGAGCGCCGGGTCAGCGGACCCGGACGGGTGGCGGGTGCGGCGGCGACGCTAGCGAGGGCTGTCGAGCCCGTCATCGCCTTTTCCTCCGGATGACCGAGCACTCCCGTGCACGGCCGCGCGGGCCCTCCCCATGTGACCGGCCGCTCGCCGGGCGTGAAGGGTCCGACGTGCCCGGGCAGCGGGGCCGAAGACTCTTGCTCACGGAGGAGGAGACCGGCGTGCGGTGCCGGACTCATCGGTCGTCGATCGACGACCGACGGGTCGGCCCCGGGCCGCTGGGGTCAGGGGGCCAGCGAGCCGGCGAAGACCTGCCACGCGAGCAGGCTCTTGGCGACCAGGCTCAGCACCAGGTACCCCCGCTCGCCGTAGGCGTAGCTGCGCCACGGGCCGATCGCTGCTCGCCAGCAGCAGGACGGCGATGGCCTGCGCTGCGTGCAGCACCGTCAGTGCCAGGTTCCAGCGCCGGAGGCCGGCCAGGCGCACGTCGTCCACCCCGGTCGCGACCGGTGCGGGTCCCGGGCTGTCGAGCTCGCTCACGACGACCTCCTGGTCGGGGGAGGATCGGGCCGCTGCCCTTCCGGCACCTGACCATCAGTCTCCTGATGCTCGACGCCAGCGCGCCAGCGGAGCAGGGAGGGCCGGAGCCCGGCTGCGCCAGCCGGTGGGGACCTCGTCGACGATCCGCTCGCTGGCCAGCTGTCAGAGCGGAGCAGGCGAAGGAGGAGGTGCCGGACCGGCACGCGCTCCCGCCGACGATCGCACCGCACCGCACCGCACCCAGCGCAACGCCGATCCACACCACGACGAGCGGTACTGGCCCGCCGCGGTCGAGGTGGTCACCGCCCTCGCCGGGCGGCCGGTCACGGGCACCCGCCCCCGACGACAGCGATCGACCTGGAACTCGTCACGACCGGGTCATCGACGAGCGGCCGGCCCTGGTGAGGTGGGTCTCGGCGGAGGACCATGAGTTCATGACGGTGCCCCGGACGGTCGAGAGGACCGGCGTCCCGGTCGCGTTCCCGCCGCGGGACTGACCGGCCCGGAACCCCGAGCAGGACGCCGCCGGGCCAGGTGCCGAACGGTGTTGCTGGATCGAGGAGGTGGCGTGATGTACGACGAGGAGGCCGACCTCTACGTCGACGTGGCTCTGGCCGAACCCGAGGTCATGCATGGTCGCCGGGTGGTGGCAGCCGTCGACGGCTCGGGGGGCTCGAAGGCGGCACTGAGATTCGCACTCGAGGACGCAGCACGGCGTGGCGTGCCGGTCGAGGCGGTGATCGCCTACCGGGTGCCGGAGTTGTGGGTGGACTACGACGGGATCGGCTCGCCCGAGGAACGACGACTGCACGACACGCTGCGCAGCCAGAGCGAGGACAAGGTCCGCACCGCGATCGACGAGGCCGCACGTGACTTCGACGGCCCACTGCCCGATGTGGAGGTCCGCGCCGCGCTGGGCCCGCCAGCAGACGCGCTCATCCGTGAGTCGGACGGCGCAGACCTGCTCGTCGTGGGCAGTCGCGGGCACGGCGGCTTCCACACCATGCTGCTCGGCTCGACGAGCATGCAGTGTGCGATGCACGCCCCCTGCCCGGTCACCGTGGTCCATTCCCCCGAGGCCCACAGCCACCGGTTGCGTCTGCATCGCGAGCGGCAGGACCAGCGGTCCAGTGAGCGACGGGGCCGGGTCGACGCGCCCGACTGAGTGGAGGTTGGCCGGGCCCGGCCGACCAGCTGCAGGGCCACCGTGGCGGTCGAACAGGTCGACCAGCGCGTCCCAGTGGTTGCGCCGGCCGGGCGGGAAACGGCGGTAGGTGGGCCGGGTGCTGACTCGACGCGCGAGCGTCCTTGACCACGGCAGCTAGGGTCGCCCTGACGTGGTGCCGACTGTCGGGGCCATGCTGTTCCACCCGGCGCACAGCCGGTGCGCCTGGGTCGCCGACGGGTCGCTCGCATGGGGCGGGACCTGGTTGGAGAGCAGATGCTGGACGACGGGCACGACCACCTCGGCATCGTCGTACAGGAGCCTGGAGCCGCTTCCGTCTCGGGCTTCGTGGACGCAGCGGGCCGGTCCCGCACCGAGAGCCTCGGCGAGCGGGTCCTGGGGTCCCTGCTCGACCGGGCCCACCTCATGCCTGCCCGGCTGGTGGGGCCGTTGGTGGCGCAGGAGATCGCCGCCGTCGGAGGTACCGACGTCAGCATCTGGCTCCGGGACTACGACCAGCGGACCCTGCAGCCCCTGGTCGGCGCAGGTCTCGTCGGCGTGACGACGGCGATCGACGGGAGCTGGCCGGGCCGCGCCTTCACCCAGGACGCCCGCATCGAGCAGGAGCTGCCCGACGGGTCGGTGCGGCTGTACCTGCCGATGCTCGACGGCTCGGACCGGGTCGGCGTCCTGGCGTTCACCCTGACCGGGGTGGACGACGACGACCGTCGGCTCGCCCAGCGGCTGGCCGGCCTGACGGCCGACCTCATCGTGACCAAGTCGCTCTACACCGGCACGTTCGCCCGGGTGCGCGCCGCTGCACCGTTGAGCCTGTCGGCCCATCTGCAGTGGCAGGCACTGCCGCCGCTGATCATGACCACTCCGGACGTGGCCCTCGCCGGCATCCTGGAACCGGCCTACGACGTCGGTGGGGACAGCTTCGACTACGCCCTGGACGATCACGTCCTGCACCTGGCCGTGTTCGACGCCATGGGCCACGGGCTGGAGGCGGCCATCATGGCCACCGTCGTGGTCGCCGCCTACCGGCACGGCCGACGGTCCGCTGCGTCGCTGCCGGACCTCTACGTGCACATGGACGACGTCCTGGGCTCGACCCACCCGGGGCGCTTCGCGACGGCCCAGGTGGGTCAGCTGGACACCGAGACCGGGACGCTCAGCTGGGTGAACGCGGGCCACCCGGCAGCCCTGCGGATCCGCTCGAGCGGCGCCGTCGACGAGCTGACCGGTCCGATCACCCGCCCCGTGGGGTTCGGGGGCGCCGCGCCGTCGGTGCAGACGACCCAGCTCGCGCCGGGGGACCGGGTGCTGTTCTTCACCGACGGCGTCGTCGAGGAACGGCTGGCGGACGGGCTGCAGTTCGGCGAGGACCGGCTGCGGGAACTGGTCGAGCAGACCAGCGCCGCCGGGATGAGCGTGGCCGAGACGGTCCGGCTGCTGTCGCACACCCTCATGGCGGCCCGGGGCGGCCGGACCAGCGACGACGCCTCGTTGCTGCTCGTGGAGTGGCGTGGTCCGCCGCGGGACGACGAGCTGGCCCGCGGCATCATCGGCGGGCTGCCCGCCGGCGACATCGACAGCTGACGAAGGCCTTGCCCTGGCCGACCCGGACCGGCAGGGTGCCGGGCACCGCCGTGACCCAGGTCACCGCGCCGATCGGGGCAGTCCCGGTCGTCCTCCGATCCGGGAGCACCCATGGACTCGAACGCCGTCGACGTCGTCCTGCAGGCAGCCGTGGCGCGCGGCGCCGTGCCCAACGCGGTGGTGGTCGTCGCCGACCGCGACGGCCTGGTCCTGGAGAGCGCGGCCGGGTCCCGGGTGGCCGGTGGGGACGAGCCGGTCGGTGCCGACACCCACTTCCGCATCATGTCGATGACCAAGATGGTCGCGACGGTGGCCGCGCTGCAGCAGGTCGAGCGGGGCACCCTCCGCCTGGACGCCCCGGTGGAGGAGTACTGCCCGGAGTTCGCCGCGTTGCAGGTCCTCGACGGCTTCGACGGTGACGTGCCCCGCCTGCGGCCGCCGGCGACGAAGGCCACGGTGGGTCAGCTGCTCACCCACACGGCCGGGCTGGGCTACTGGTTCTTCAACGCCGAGCTGCTGCGCTGGACGTGGAGACGGCTCTGTACGACGTCCTCTGACTCGTCGGGGGTGGGTCCGCCCCGCCGTCAGGAGGGACGCTGCGGCGAGGTCTACGACCGGCCACCGGTCCGCGGGGAGCGGCTGAGGAAGTCGTCGGCGATCTGGTCGAAGGTCGCCCAGCGGACGCCGTCGTGGCCGTTGATGTGCTCGATGAGCCGTTCCAGCATGAGCAGCACCTGCGGGCGTCCGGAGACGTCCGGGTGGATGGTCATGGTGAAGGCCGCCTGGTCCATCTCGCGGTGCACCCAGTCGAACTGGTCGCGCCACATCTGCTCGATGTCCCGCGGGTTCACGAAGCCGTGGCTGTTGGGGCTGGACTTGACGAACATCATCGGCGGCAGGTCGTCGAGGTACCAGTTGGCCGGGATCTCGACCAGGTCGGTCTCCTCCCCGCGGACCAGCGGCTCCATCCAGCTCTCCGCCGACGCCGAGTAGTCGATCTTCGTCCAGGAATCGCCGACCCGGACGTGGTAGGGCTCGAAGTCCCGGTGCATCAGCGAGTGGTCGTACTTGATGCCGCGCTCGAGCAGCAGCTCGTTGGTGACGCCGCTGAACTCCCACCAGGGGGCCACGTACCCGGTGGGACGGCGCCCGGTCCGCTCCTCGATCAGCGCGATGCAGCGGTCGAGCACCGCCTGCTCCTGCTCCCGGCTCATCGCGATCGGGTTCTCGTGGCTGTAGCCGTGCACGCCGATCTCGTGCCCGGCTGCGACGCAGGCGTCGAACTGCTCCGGGAATGTCTCGATCGAGTGCCCCGGCCAGAAGAACGTCTGCGTCAGGCCGTACCGCCGGAACAGCTCGAGGATGCGCGGGACACCGACCTCGCCGGCGAACACGCCGCGGGAGATGTCGTCCGGGGAGTCCTCCCCGCCGTAGGACCCGAGCCAGCCGCCCACGGCGTCGATGTCGACGCCGAAGGCCACGAAGATCTCCTTGCTCATCGTCGTCGCGCTCCTTCACACAGCTCGGCCCCGAGCCGGGGCGGTGGGGTCAGACGGCGAGGTGCTGGGCCAGCACCCGCTGCGGGTCGTCGGGGGCGAGGGCGAGCGCTGCGGCCAGCAACAGCCGTCCCTGCCAGGGGCTCAGGTCACCGGCGAACACGGCCCCGCCCCGGGCCAGCCGGGCACCTCCGGCGGCATAGAGCGGTGCGACGGGACCGGACGGCACCCGGGAGCAGACGAGGACGGGGATCCCGCCGGCGACCAGCTCCTCGGTCGCCTCGGCGATCGCCGGGGGGACGTTCCCGGCGCCGAGGGCCTGCAGGACGAGCCCGGCGGCGCCGGCGGCGACCGCGGCGTGCAGCAGCGCCGCGTCCGCGCCGAGGTGGCAGGCCACGACGTCGACCCGGGGCAGTTCCGCCCGCAGGTCCAGCGGGAGCGGCGCGGGCCGTGCGGGCCGGGCCAGGGGCCGGATCGCCTCCCCGGCCAGCCGGATCACCGGCCCCCGCCCGGGAGCACCGAAGGCACCGCTGCGCAGGGTGTCGACCTTGCGCACCCCGCGGGCGGCGAAGGCGAGGCCGTCGAAACAGAGCAGCACACCGAGGTCGCGGGCGGCGGGTGCGGAGGCGACCCGCAGCGCATCGGCGAGGTTGGCCGGGCCGTCGGGAGCCGGGCTGTCGAACGGGCGCTGCGCACCGGTGAAGACGATCGGGCGCGGGTCGTCGTGCACGAGATCGGCGAGGTACGCGGACTCCTCCATGGTGTCGGTGCCGTGGGTGACGACGACGCCGTCCACGCCGTCCTCCAGGCAGCGCCGGGCCGCGGCCACCAGCTCCCGCAGGTCGGCGGTCGTGAGGGCGAAGCTCGCAACGGTGCCGAGGTCGCTGGTCGTCACGGTGACCCCGGCGGGGGAGCCCGTCGTCGCGAGCAGCTCTGCGGCGGGGGTGACCGCCGCGAGCCCGTCCGGCCCCTGCCGGCTGGCGATGGTGCCGCCGGTGGCGAGCAGGTGCACCCGTCCCATGCGACCTCCGTTCCGGTCTAGCGCCGGCACTGGGGCGACGACGTGCCCCACGGTCCTCCGTTCACCGAGCGTCGGCGACCGGAGGTGCCTCGGCGGTCGTGCAGGGACCTCGTACCCTCCTCCGGCATGCAGCCCCGTGGAGCGGTCGACTCGGGCCGTTCCTGGGGTGGGGGTGCCTTCTGACACCAGCGCCGGGATCGGGTCGGCGGTGGGCGCTCCGCTCGCCGGTGCGGCCGTCGATGCCTCCGGTTCCTACACCCCGGCGATCGCCGGGTGCCTGGCCCTCGGGCTGGCCGCCCACCTGGCCGTGCTCAGCGTCGGTCGCTCCTGAGCGCCGCGGGGCGCCAGGATGCCGGTACCTGTGGGGCACGGACCCCCCGGTCATCGCGATGGCCTGGTCGGTCGCGGGGCCGGGTGGCGCGGGACCTGCCGAGGGGCCCGCGCCGGGCCTACCGTCTCGGCGTGGACGACGTGGCGGCTGCCCTCGCTGCCTCGAACTTCTCCCGGCTGCACCCGCCCGCCCTCCAGCGGCTGCTGGCGGGGGCGCGCCGCACCCGGGTGCCGGCGGGCTCGGTGACCCACCGGGAGGGCGAGGCGGTGCAGCACCTGGAGCTGGTCGTCGACGGCCTCCTCCGGGTCTTCGTCACCGCGCCGGACGGGCGCAGCATGACCGTGCGCTACGCCCGGCGCGGCGCGCTGATCGGTGCCGTCTCCCTCTACGCCGAGGGGTTCCGGATGCCGGCGAGCACGCAGGCCGTCGTCGACACGACCGTCCTCCGCTTCTCCCCGGACGTCGTGCGCCGGGCGGCGTCCGGGGACGCCCACGTGGCCGAGGCGTTGCTGCACGAACTGGCCGACCGGGTGCTGAGCTTCGTCCACGAGATCACCGACACCGCCTTCACCAGCGTGCGGCACCGGGTGGCCCGGCACCTGCTGGACCTGGCGTCGCAGGAGTCCTGGGCCGGTGCCGGAGGGCGCCCGACGCTCACCGTCGAGGTCAGCCAGCGCCAGCTCGCCGACGCCGTGGGCAGCGTGCGTGAGGTGGTCGGGCGCGCGTTGCGCGAGCTGCGGGAGTCGGGGGCGATCAGCACCCACCGGGACCACATCGAGATCCTGGACCCGGTGCGGCTCAGCCACGAGCAGGGTGGGACCTGGGTCCCTGACGGGCCGCACCGCTGACCCCGACACTGCCCGCATGACCAGCGCGGTGGGGGCAGGGCACGTCCAGGACCGGGTGGCCGCGGTGGGTGACCCGGCCGCCGCCGCACTGCGCGCCACCTTCGAGGGCGAGGTGCTCGTCCCGGCCGACGGCGGCTACGAGGAACACCGCCGCGTGTGGAACGGGTCGATCGACCGGCACCCAGCGGTCATCGCCCGCTGTGCCAGCGTGGCCGACGTCCGTGCCGCGGTGCGCTTCGGACGGGACCACCGGCTCACCATCGCCGTCCGGGCCGGTGGCCACAGCTTCCCCGGCCTGTCCACGTGCGACGGAGGCCTGCTGATCGACCTCCGGCCGATGAACGAGGTCCGGGTCGACCCGGCCGCGCGGGTCCTCGACGCCCAGGCCGGGGTCCTGCTGCGCGAGGTCGACGAGCGGACCCAGGAGCACGGCCTGGCCGTGCCGGCCGGGATCGTGTCGCACACCGGGCTGGCCGGGCTGACCCTGGGCGGCGGGATCGGCTGGATCATGCGCAAGTACGGACTGACCATCGACTCACTCCTCTCGGCGGACCTGGTGACCGCCGACGGCGACGTCGTCCGCGCCAGCGAGGACGAGAACGCCGAGCTGTTCTGGGGGCTGCGCGGGGGAGGCGGCAACTTCGGTGTGGTCACCGACTTCCGGTTCCGGCTCCACCCGGTCGGACCGCAGGTGATGGCCGGCGCGACCTTCTGGTCGATGGACGACGCCGAGGAGGTGCTCCGCGCACACCGGGACTGGATCACCGACTGCGCGGACGAGCTGATGACGATCGTGGTGCAGCGGCTCGCGCCCGCCCTCCCCGTCGTCCCGGCGGAGCTGGTCGGCCGGCCGGTGATCGCGGTGGCGGCGTGCTGGGCCGGTGACGTCGACGAAGGACGCGAGGTGCTGCAGCCGATGCGCGACGTCGGGTCACCGGTCCTCGACCTGTTCGCGCCGAAGCCGTTCCTGGCCCACCAGCAGATGTTCGACCCGTCGTTCCGCCACGGGTGCTCGTACTACGTCCGTTCCTGCGATGTCGACGTCCTGACCGACGAGGTGATCGACGTCGTGGCGGAGCACGGCCGGATGATCACCTCGCCGATGAGCAGCATCGCGTTGTGGCAGATGGGCGGCGCGGTCGCCCGGGTCGCCGACGACGCGACCGCGTTCACCGGACGCTCCTCCGGGTTCACCTTCAACATCAACGGCAACACCCCCACCGCGGACGGCTTCGAGGACCAGCGGCAGTGGGCCCGCGACTACTGGACGGCCCTGGCCCCGTTCCACACGGGCGTCTACGTCAACTTCCTGATGGAGGAGGGGAGCTCACGCGTCCGGCAGTCCTACGGCGACGCCACGTACCAGCGGCTCCGTGCCCTCAAGCAGGCGTACGACCCGTCCAACGTGTTCCGGCTCAACCAGAACATCCCCCCGGACTGAGCGGAGGCCGGCCGGTCCTGGCCGACGGGCCGCGACCCGGTGCACCTCCCCTCAGCCGGACCCGGGTGCCGATCAGTCGGCGTAGAGCTCGTCGATCACCGCCCTGGCGAGTTCGACGGCGGGGTCGTCGCCGTTGGGCGCGGGCGCGGTGGAGGTCCAGGTGACCACGGTGATGTCCCGGACCGGGTCGTGGCCCATGAAGGAGTTGGTCCCGGGCAGCTCGCCGGTGTGCCCGTACAGGGGCCCGAAGCGGGCGAGGGCGAGTCCGTAGCCGGCGCTGTCCGGGTCGTCCGGGTCGACCGGTTGCACGCTGTCGATCCGCTGCTGCTGCAGCTGCGGGCTGAGCAGGCACCCGTCGACCAGTTCCTCGACGTAGTCGGCGAGGTCGCGCGCGGTGGAGATCCCGGCGCCCGCTGTCCACCCCCAGGAGGGGTTGGCGGCGGTGACGTCCATCGGCTCGAGGGTGCCGGCGCGGGCTGCTGCCTGGACCTCCGGTGGGAGCACGGGGCTGTCGATGGTCTCCACGTTCGTGCCGAACGTGTACATCTGCGGGTGGGGTTCGGGGATCGAGGCGTCGGTCAGGGCCGGGAAGGAGGTCTCGTCCAGCCGCAGCGGGTCGAAGATCCGGTCCTGGAAGGCCTGCTCCACCGGTAGCCCGGTGAGCTGTTCGATGATCAGTCCCAGCAGCACGTAGTTGGTGTTGGAGTAGAGGAACCCCTCGCCCGGGGGGAAGACGGGCGGCATGGCCAGGCCGATGGCGAGCAGCTCCTCCGGGTCCCACACCCGGCCGGGGTTGCTGTCCAGCTGCTCGTTCAGTGCCAGGTCGGTGGTGTAGTTGGCCAGCCCGCTGCTCATGTCCAGCAGCTGGGCGATGGTGATGTGGTCCCCGTTGGGCACGTCCGGCCGGTACTCCGAGACGGGGTCGTCCAGGCTGAGCCGCCCCTCGTCGACCAGCTGCAGGACCACCGTCCCGGTCCAGGTCTTGGTGTTGCTGCCGATCCGGACGTGGTCGGCGAGCGTGACCGGCTCGGTGCCGTGCCAGGTCCGGGTGCCCATCGTGGTGGTCCAGTCGCCGAGCTCGGGGGACCGCACGAGGACGGCGGCGCCGGTGACCGCCAGGTCCCGCATGAGCCGGTCGAGCTCGGGCTGGACCGCCGCGGCGTACGCCGGGTCCTCCGCCTGCCACCACGCCCAGCGCGGTGACGCGTGCGCCTGGGTGGGGGTCACGACCAGCAACGCCACCGCCGTCGTCGTCGCGATCGAGGTGGCCAGTGCACCGGGTGACCGGTGGCGACGCGACCCGCACGAGCGCTCTGGAGCTGTCATGGTCGACCTTCCGGTGGGTGTCCGGTCCGGGGTGGACGGGTGGCTGTGGCGTGTGTCGGGGGGTGTGCCGGGGTGCACCGTCGGTGTCACAGCGCCTGCTGGAACGCGGCGGCGACGGCCGCCACGTCCTCGTTCGCCTGGTACAGACCGGTGGGCAGGTCGGCGTAGGTGGCCCCGCTCATGGACAGCGAGAACACCAGCCGCTCGCCCCGCTCGGTCGTGAGGTACCCGGCGAGGCTCTGCACCTTGTAGTAGATCCGGCCCGTGGTGGGGTCGACGTCGACGCTGGTCCCCGTCTTGGCCGCGACCTGGCCCGCGGCGGGACCGTCCTGACCGGTGCTCGCCAGCGTCCCGCTCACCCCGAGGACGGGCTGGCCGGCGGCGAGCTCCTCGCCCCAGGGCTGGGTCTGCGCCCACCTCATCCAGGTGACCATCTGCTCGGGGGTCGTCGAGGCCGGGTCGGCGCCCTGTCCGTCGAACAGCACCACGTCATCGGTGTCGACGCCGGCCAGGCCCAGCTGGGAGTGCACCGCGGCCAGCCCGTCGATGCAGTCCGTCGACCCGCCGTGCACCGCGAGCAGGCACATCAGGGCGTTGGCCCCGGTGTTGTAGCTGGTCTCCAGGATCATCCGGCCGAGGGCCGACAGCGGTGGGGAGGTCAGGGCGGCCACCCGCTGCTCGGCCGGGTACGGACCAGCGGGCGGCAAATCGGCCTGGTCGTTGGGTCCGACGGCGGGGAAGGTGACCGTGACCCCGGCGCGATCGAGCGCCTCGACGAACAGGGTGCGTGCCCAGGAGGCGGCGTCGGGGACCCGGTGGATGGTGAGCTGGGACTCCCCGGCCGCGATGGTGGCGCTGACCGTGACCGAGGTGGGGTCGCCCGGGTCGGCGGTGACGGTGAGCGACGTCGGTGTCGCCGCGTCGGTGGTGGTCACCGTGGACGCCACGGTGACGGCCTGGGTCTGCGGCCGGAGGTCGAGGACGGCGGGCTGGCCGATCCCGGCCGCCGTCACGGTGATGTCCAGGATGTTGTCGTTGACGTAGATCGACGGGGCCGGTCCCTCCTGGCCGTCGAAGGTCTCCCACAGCCGGGTGTCGATGACCACGTCCCCGGCGACCTCGGTGACGCCGGTGGCGGCGACCTGCCGGGCGAGGTCGTCCAGGCCGGCCAACGGGTCGTCGGGGACGAGGGCAGCGTTGGGGGCGATGTCGCCGTAGACGTGGTCGATCGTGTCGGCGGTGAACGTGTGGTCCACGCGGCCGCTCATGGCGCCACGACCGCCCATGGTGAGGTCGCCGGACGCCACCAGCACCAGGTCCCCGGCGACGACGCCACCGACCGGCTCGGCCGTCGCGTACACCGGCGTGGTGAGCGTGGTGTCGGTGCCCAGCGTCGCGTAGGCGGTGCCGACGGTGAAGTTCTTCGCCGTCGACGCGGTGAAGACGAACTCCCCGGCGCGGTCGGCCAGCACGACTCGACCCGTGTCCGCCTCGGCGACGGAGTAGAGCCACCGGGCCGTGTCGTACTCCGGCCCGGACATGATCGCGGCGGCGGCCGCGGGCAGCTCGCCGACCTGAGCTCGGATGCCGGGCTCCTCGTCCGGCCGGGCGGACGACCCGGCCGAGGAGGTGGACGCGACCAGCACGGCGGTCGACACGAGCAGGGGGAGGGCAGCCGCCCGGCGCTTCATGCAGGCGACCTTGGCGGCGTCGTGACCGCCGGGCAATGGACCTGGGTCGCCTGCCGACCTGGACCTGGGTACCGGTTGCCCACGGGCGTCACGGCCGGTGCGATCCCGCCCCGAGGGTGCCCCGCCGGTGCCATGCTGGCGCGATGGCGCCCGGGGGAGAGGTGCGGTCGTCGCTGGCGCGGGCGCTGACGCTGAGTCTCGCGCTGATCGGCACGTCCGGTGCCCTGGTCGCCGGCGTCGAGATCGCGCTGTTCGCCGACCAGCGCGTGGCCCCGTGGTGGCTGCTCGCGTCGTTCCCGGCCGGGGGGCTCGTCCACCTGGCGGCGGGTCTGGTGGCCTGGCGGCGCCGGCCGAGCAACCGGACCGGCCCGATCATGGTCATCGGTGGCCTGTCGTGGTTCGCGGCCGCGCTCGCCAACACCACGGCACCCGCCCTGGCGTCGGTGGGTGTCGTGCTGGCCACCACCCCGCTCGCCGTGACGGTGTGGCTGCTGCACGCCTTCCCGTCCGGCCGCCTCCGCTCGCGCACCTCGCGCCTCGCGGTGGTGGGGGCCTTCGTGGTCTCGCTCGTCCTCGAGGTCCCGCGCTACCTGTTCGACCCGGGCGCCAGCCCGGACGGGGTGCTCGCCGTCGGCCAGCGGGCGGACCTGCTCCAGGCCGGCACCTGGCTCCAGCGCGGCGCGGGCATGCTCGTCATGCTGGTGACCGCCGCGGTGCTCGTCGACCGGCTGCGCACCGCGGAGCCGGGCCACCGAGGGGTCCTGCTGCCGCTGTACGGCTACGGGACGCTGGCCGTCCTGGCGACACCGCTCGGTCCGCTGCTGGGTCCACCCGCCGGTCTCTCGGGCGCCCAGGTGGTCGGGCTGCAGATCGTCCTGCTGGCCGGGGTGCCCGTCGCCTTCGCGGCGGCCATGCTGCGCGGCGGGTTCGCGCGGACGGCCGAGGTCCAGGAGCTCAGTGCCTGGCTGGCGTCGTCGGCCGCCACGCCGGCGCTGCTCGCCGATGCCCTCGGGCGCACCCTCGGGGACGCGTCGTTGCAGGTCGTCTACGCATCGGCGGACGGGCGGGCCCTCGTGGACGGCGACGGTGCCACCGTCGACACCTCGGCGCTGGGGGAGCGCCGCGGCCTGGTCGACATCGAGCTCGGGTCGCGACGGATCGGCGCGATCGTCTACGCCGCGACGGTCGTCGACGACGCCGAGTCGGTCCGCCGGGTGGGGCAGGTGGCGGCCCTCGCCATCGACCACGACCGGTTGACCGCCGAGCTGAGGGCCAGCCACGCCGACCTGCAGCGATCGCGGGCCCGGCTCGTGGAGGCCGGTGACCGGGCGCGGCAGCGCATCGCCCAGGACCTGCACGACGGTCTGCAGGTGGAGCTCGTCCTGCTGGCGCTGGAGGCACAGCAGCTGGCGCGCGTCGAGGCGGCGGCCGATCTCCCCGACGCGGCGACGCACCTGCGGCTGGGCATCGACGGGGCCGCCCGGGACCTCCGGGGGATCGTCCACGCCCTGATGCCGGCCGCCCTCGTCGAGCGGGGCCTGACCGCGGCGATCGAGGACCTGCCGATCGCATGCCGCTGCCCACCCGGCTGGCGATGGGCGAGGTCGGGGGGCGTCTGCCGGCGACGGTCGAGCGGACGGCCTACTTCGTGGTCGCCGAGGCGCTGACCAACGCGGTCAAGCACGCCGCAGCCCAGACGCTGACCGTGACGCTCGAGCACGTGCCGAGGCGGCTGGTCATCGGCGTGACCGACGACGGCGTCGGCGGTGCGACCCAGCAGGCCGGTGCCGGGCTGCACGGGCTCGCCGATCGGGTCGACGCCCTCGGCGGCCGGTTCATCCTCCACAGCCCGGCCGGCGGAGGAACCCAGCTGCGGGTGGAGCTGCCGTGCGGGTCGTGATCGGTGAGGACGAGGCGCTGCTGCGGACCGGGCTCACGCACGTGCTGCAGGCGGCCGGGTTCGACGTCGTCGCCGCGGTCGGTGATGCACAGGAGCTGGTCCGCAGCGCGGAGGAGCACGTCCCCGACCTCGTCGTCACCGACATCCGGATGCCGCCCGATCACCAGGAGGCGGGGCTGCGGGCGGCGCTGGAGATCCGCCGAGCGCACCCCGGGATCGCCGTCCTCGTGCTGTCGCAGCACCTCCAGCGGGCCTACGCCGTCGAGCTGCTGGGCGACCGGGCCTCGGGCGTCGGGTACCTCCTGAAGCAGCGGATCGCCGACGTCGACACGTTCACCGACGACCTGCGCCGCCTCGCCGCCGGCGGCACCGTCCTCGACCCCGAGGTCGTGTGCCTCATGGTCGCCCGCGCCCGGGGGCAGCACGACGCGCTCGACCGGCTGACCCCGCGCCAGCAGCAGGTGCTGGCCCTGATGTCGGAGGGCCGGACCAACGCGTCGATCGCCCGCACCCTGTCGATCAGCGAGCGGGCGGTGGTCCAGCACACGTCGCACATCTACGACGAGCTCGACCTGGCGCTCAGCGACGACGACCACCGCCGGGTGCTGGCGGTGATCAGGTACCTCTCGTCGTGAACGGCGCACCGGGGCCTCGCGCCGCGGACGGCGGGACGGGCGGCACCGCGGCGAACAGGTCGACCAGCGCGTCCCAGTGGTTGCGCCGGCCCGGCGGGAACCGGCGACGCGAGCGGGCGGCGCGTCGGCTGCCCGGCCGGTACCGGCGGCGCGCCCAGGGGCTGGTCGGTCGCGCCAGGCGCACGGACGCGACGGCGGCGACGAGCGGCACGAACACGCCCACGACGCCCAGCACCACCCGGCCCTTCAGGATCGCGACGACCGCGAAGCAGAGGTTCACCAGGACGGTCAGGGTCAGGACGCCCTCACCGCCCGACCCGTCGGCGTCGAGCGGGTTCGCGCCGATGAGGAGCAGCACGCCGACGACGGCGGCGATCAGGACGGCGTCCACCGAACTGCGACCTTCCCGCGACCAGTACACGTCCTGCAGGTGCAGCCACAGCGCGAACTCGTCGAGGGTGAGCGCCGCCCCGGCACCGAAGAGGACGGCGAGCAGGTCACCCCACGCACCGGCCGGGCGGTAGGCGAACTCCACCGTCCCGGTGAGCAGCAGCAGGAAGATCCCGTACACCTCGTGGTGGACGTGCACGCCGCCCACGCTGGCGTCGCGGAAGGGGCCCCGGCCGCTGCGGATCGCGTGCGTGACGAACCGGGTCAGCAGGAAGGTCACCAGGAACCCGAGCACCAGCCATGCGACGAGTTCGCGTCGTCCGGTGAGGGCCGGCAGCAGCTCCGGTTCCCACGTCACGGGCGGGATCCTGCCCGCGCGCCGTCCGACCGCTCGCCGACGCCGTCTCGTCGCGGCGACGAACCACCACTCCGCACCGGCGGCCGGCAGGCGCTCCTGGTCACCGGGCCGGACCGACCGGATCGCCGGCCGGCTCGACCGGCCGGCGCCCCACCACCACGGCCAGGGCCGGCAGCACCAGCACGGTGACCACCCCGGCCCCGACCAGGGCGGCGGCGTCCACGGTGGTCATCGTGCCGCTGCGCACGGCGATCTCGGTGAGCGCGACCAGGACCGGCAGGGCGGTGGCGCTGACCAGGGCCGTCTGCCAGCGCTCGCGACGGGGGAGGACCCCGCGGTACACCAGCAGCACCGGCCCCCCGCGGACGACCAGCATCAGGACGAGGAACAGCAGCAGCCGCAGCGGCGCGGAGGCGATCGCGGCCAGGTCCAGGCCCATCCCCGAGTAGACGAAGAACAGTGGCACGAAGAACCCGTAGCCGACGGCGTCCAGCTTCGACTCCAGGACGGGCGCGGCGGTGCCCACCCACTGCCGCAGCACGAGGCCGGCGAGGAACGCACCGAGGACGGCGTCGAGGTGGAACCGGTCGGTGACCGCGACCAGCACGAGCAGCAACAGGATCGTGGCGCGCAGGGTGATCTGGGCGGTCTCGTGCTGACCGGCCCGGACGACGTCGGCCAGCCGGCTGCCCTCCCGGATCCCGTGCCGCAGCAACCCGAGCGCGACCGCGAGGACCGCGACGCCGAGCAGCGAGGCGAGTGCGGTGGCCCGCCCCTGGCTGCCCAGGAAGACCGCGATGATCAGCACCGGCAGCAGCTCGCCGACCCCGCCGGTCGCCAGCAGGTGCCGGCCCAGGCGACCGCGGAGCAGCCCGGCCTCACGGAGCACGGGCAGCAGCGTCCCCAGGGCCGTGGTGGTCAGCCCCAGGGCCACCGGGAGCAGCGCCTCGACGAGCCCCGCCGCGCGGAGCACCGCCACCACGGCGACGGCCAGGCCGAAGGAGGTCACCCACGAGGCGAGCGCGCGCCGGCCGGCGTCCTCGCGAAACAGGCGCAGGTCGATCTCGTAGCCGGCCAGCAGGAAGACGAACCCCAGGCCGACGTCGGCGAGCACCCGCACGTCCGCGGCCGACCCGAGGCCCAGGACGTCGGGGCCGAGGACGACGCCGCCGGCCAGCAGCAGCACCACCTGGGGAACGGGCAGCCGGGGCAGCAGCCCCACCAGCACGGCCGCGAGCAGGGCAACGGCGGCCACGGCGGCGAGCGTGTCGATCGACACGGTGTCGTCCACCGGCTCCTCCCCTCAGCTCCACGGCCGGGGCCGTGGTCCGCGCGGCCGATGGTGGCGGCTCGTCCACCTGAACGACAACCGGCCGCCCCGACAGCTCGCACACACGTTCGCCGGTACCACCGCCGCCTGGAGGCCGGCGATGGGCGGCTGCGCGGGTGCGGCCGCCGAGGCAGCTCAGCCTGGTACGTCCAGGTTCTCCCAGCAGCCCGGGAGGCCCTAACGTCCTGCACCGACCGCGTCCAGTCGGAGCGATGACGCGGCGCTCCTGCACCCGCCCGGGCCGACCCACGCCGCGGGTCCCGTGAGCGCGGGCCGGCTCCGGTGGTCCGGATCGGGGGACCCGCCCTCGGGCTGCCGGCCCCGTTCCCCAGCACCCCGCCGGCCAGAGTCGCGCACGGACGCGACCGGATCGGCGCCGAACCTCCATCCGGTGCGGACGCCGCCGACGCCGGCCCCCGACGGGACCGGCGCCGGCGGCCGACGGATGGACGAAGCCCCCTCAGGGCCGGGTCAGCGCAGCACGCCGCACGCCGCCGGATCGGTCGCCTCGGCCGGCAGCGAGGGGTCGAGTTCGCTGGCGCCGGCGGAGGCGAAGTCGTACCGGCCATTGTGGTTGTAGTCCACGCCGTGGATCACGACGACGCCCTCCCCGTCCCGGATGGCGTCGGCGATCTGCTTGGCAGTGCCGGTCCCGCCGGCCCCCGGGTAGCCGGTGCCGGCGACGTCGGTGAACTCGATCCTGTCCCGGCTGTAGTCCAGGTCGCCGTCCGCCGAGACCGGGAAGCGGCTCACCGCCAGCGCCGATGCCGGGCTCGTGTCGCCCGTCGTGGTCAGGGAGACGACGATCGGGCCGTACGCCGGCAGTCCGTCGACGGTGCTGAGCCGCGAGATGCCGGTGTCCCCACGGGTGTTGGTGGCATCGGCCATGGTCGGGCACTCGTTGCGCGCATCGTCGCCGTAGTGGATGTGCATGGCATGCGGCGCGTCCGGGCTCAGGCCGTGGGCCTGGACCTCGATCGAGCGGATCAGCTGGTTCCGCACGACCGCACTCGCGGTGCCCGTGGCGCCCGAGTCGTTGAGCTCGTGGAGCGAGGCGTCGAGCTGCACCGTCTTGGCCTGTCCGGGCGGGCTCGACGGGTGGGCGCTGGCGGCCGGGAGGCCGAGCAGCATGCTGCCCCCGAGCAGCCCGGCGGTGGTGGCGGTGATGAGCAGTCGCTGGTTCATGAGGAGCTCCCTGGTGGTGGTGTGGTGCCACAGGGCGTTCGCAGACCGGACTGCTGCGGATGGGAGAAATGCGATGCGGGTCACAGTAGGGCGACCGTGCCGGCGCGTTGCACCTCAGCGTGAGGAGATGCGGACGGGGATGGTGGTCGAGGTCGGTGCGGCCGGCACCTCTGGTGTGGTCCGGACCCCGCAGGAGGGCGCTCGGCGTGCCCGGCGGCCGGCTGTCGACGAGCTGGAGGTGTCCCGGGCCGGTGGCTCGGAGGAGCGTCAGCTGCTCGACCGGATGCTCGAGCAGGCGCGCAGGCCTGCTACGGGAGCACGTGCGTTGGCTGGCCGGGGAGCCGCTGCCGGCACGGTCGTTCGAGCGGTTGGACGTCTCGCGGCTGCACACCACGGTGGAGGACCGGTCGCTGCGGAAGGAGATCGGGCGCGCTTCGCGGCGGGCCCGCAAGCGGGTCAGCGACCGGGCGCTGCCGCGGTTCACCGAGGAGCGGGAGGACGGGCGGCGTCGACACGCTGCCCTCCCACTGGCGACGGGTCCTCAGCGGGTACACGGTCGTGGACGTCGGCCACAAGGTGGTCGGGGTGTGGAGCGTGGGGCCGCGTGCCTACGCGGCCCTGTTCGAGGGCAGCAGCCCGGACGACGTGGTGTTCCTGCAACTGAAGCAGGCCCGCCGGCGGCACCGTCCCGTCCACGCCCCCGGACCGCACTGCTGCGGCGTCCCTGCGTGAGGACCGAGGCGCGCCGGTCACCGCCTCCGGTGGAACGCCAGACTCGTGAGAGACACCAGCACGACGACCGCCGCCGCCTCGATCCAGAACGACTCCCACCACAGCAGCGCGCTGGTGGACTCCACGAAGCCGAACAGGCCCACGGTCGTGGACACGATGAGCGCGCCGAGGGAGCCGACGGCGAGCGCGGCCCCGGTCGCCGCGACCCAGGGGACCCAGCGGCGCGGTGCGACGACGAGCGCGAGAGCGCCCAGCAGCCCGAGCGCGGCGTTGACCAGGAAGGCCGGCCCGATGACCGGGATGCCGTTGTAGCCCTGCTGCCACAGGTGGGCGTGCACAGCGGCCATGGCGGCCAGGAGCAGGGCCCCGAGCGATCGGAGTGCCCAGATCAGCGTCTCGGAGCGCGGGGATGCCAGGGTGGTCATCACACGACCGTGACGGTGAGTTCCATGCCCATGCCCCGGTGGTTGCCCACGGAGCAGTAGAGGACGTACTCGCCCGGCGCCAGGTCCACCTCGATGGTCCCCGACTGCCCCGGCGACAGGATCTCGCTGGCAGCGACCTCGGAGCCGGCGGCGTCCTCGATCACCAGGTCATGGCTGGCGGAGCCGTCGTTGGCCACCTCGATCGTGTAGCTGCCCGCCGCCAGTTCCTCGTCGGGCAGTTCGATGCCGAAGTCGACCAGGGACGCCGAGAGGTCGCCGCCCACGGACGCCGGGGTCTCCGAGCCGGCGTCGGATCCCTCCGGGACCGCGGTCTCGGGCTGCTCGGCGACCGAGGTCTCGGGCTGCTCGGCGACCGCGGTGGTAGCCGCGCTGGCGGGCGCGTCGGAGTCGGCGGAGCAGGAGCTCAGCGCAGCGACGGTCACCGCCAGGGTGAGAGCCGCCGCCGGTCGAGCCACCCGACGGTGGAGGACGGCGCGCGCACTGGTGCTGCGGGAGGGGGAGGTGATGGGCACGGTGACTCCTCGGGTTGGCGCGCTCTCCCCGGAGGAAGGGCTGTCACACGGCCTTCGGCAGTCGAGGCCCTTCCGGTTCACGACCGAGACCGACGCGCAGGCGGCGCCCTGCGCCGACCTCGTGGAGCCGTCGGCAGGCGGGAGGTCAGGACCTGTCGGGCGTGGTGGCGAACGGCCCGGACGTGCGCGCGGCTACTGCGTCGACGTGCTCGAGGCGTTGCGACGGGAGAGGAGGTGCCCGCTCAGGAGCACGACCGCGAAGATGCCGATCACGACCAGCGTGGTCGTTCCCGACCACGGCAGCGTGCTCCCCGGCGTCTCGTCGCTCGTCGCCATGGTGGTGTCCGTCGCCGTGTCGGAGCCGGCCGCGGTCCCGGACCCGGCCGGTGTCTCCGAGACGGCCGCCGGCGTCTCCGAGCCCGCCGGCGTCTCGGAGCCCGTCGGCGTCTCGGCGAGGGACCGGAGCTGTTCGCTCAGCGTGACGACCGCCTGGGTCCAGTCCCGCGCCGCCAGCTCCGGGTCCACCTCACTGGCCAGCACGGCGTCGACCTCTGCCACGGGCAGCGGGAACCCCTCGGCCACCCACCACCCGTAGTCGTAGGTGCCCCCTCCGACGGCCACGGCGAGGAGGATGTCCGAGTCACCGAGTCCGGACAGCTCGGCGGTCCGTCGAGCCCATTCACCGGCCGGCACGGCGTCGAAGTCGGAGACGAAGACGGCGTGGAGACCGATGTCGCGTTCGGCCTCCAGCCGGTCCACGGCCTGCTGGACGACCTGTCGACCGGCCGCGCCGATCACGACGCTGTCATCCGTGAGCTGCCCCGACACCTGCCTCGGCGGGCCGGCCGACGCCGGTCCGGCAGCGAGGAGGACGAGCACCAGTGCACCGAGGACCGTCCATGTCCTGCGCATCCCACCATCTCCGAGGTCCATCGAGGTCGAGCTCCTGTCGGGGCGGCACGGTGTGCGCGGGATGCGCGGCCGTGGCGGTGGCCGTGGGCGGCCACGGCCGGCTCACCGCGTCCAGGGACGTGAGAGCCGATCGCGGGTCGGTCGACCCGTGCAGGGTTCGGCGTGACCGCCGCTTCTGGATGGGTCGTCGTCCTCACCGGACGGCCCCCGTACAGGGAACGTCCGGGCGCACGCCCCGGCGCCGGCTGACTGCACGCTCTCGCTACATCGAGATGCCTCACGGTGACGGAAGGTGAATCGGCCGGATCGGACATCCATCGTGTGACCGCTCTGCGAATGCCCTTCGTGCGCGGGACGACGACTCGGTCATGGCACCGAGTCGGGCACGCCCGGATGTGTGCGGGGAGTGAGCGGATGTCGTCTTCAGGTGACAACGGGACCAGCCGATGAGCGTCGACCGGGAGACCGCGTCCCAGCAGCAGAGTCCGGGATCGACGGTGACCGCGGCCCCGGCTGTGCGGGAGCCCGTCGGCGGCGTCCCGGGGCTCCCGCATGCGTGCGACCCGGTCCCGTCGGGCGACGTCTCCGGGAGGCCGTCGAGCACCGCGGACTCGCTGCGGTCGACGCCCCGACTGGTGGGCATCGACGCTGCCCGCGGCCTCGCCCTGGTCGGGATGATCGCGGTGCACCACTTCGAGTCGACCGATGCGGACGGGACGTCGTCCCTGGCCTGGACCCTGGCGGCAGGCAAGTCGGCGGCGCTGTTCGCCCTGCTGGCCGGGGTGGGCATCGCCTTCACCACGGGTGGCCGTCGACGACGGCCGACGGGACGGACGTGGAAGGCCCAGGCGGCGTCGCTGCTGGTCCGCGCCCTCATCATCGGCGCGGTGGGGCTGGCCCTCGGCCACCTGGTCCCGACGGACTCGGCCGGGGTGATCCTCCCGTACTACGCCGTCCTGTTCGTGCTGGCAGTCCCGCTGCTGTCCCTGTCCAGTCGTGCCCTGGTGGTGCTGGGCACGGTGATCGTGCTCGCCGTGCCCGGTCTCAGCCATCTGCTCCGGGCCGGCACGGAACCGGTGATCGTCCCCAACATGACCGTCACCGACCTGGTCGACCATCCCCTGCAGGTGCTGATCGAGCTCACCGTCACCGGCCAGTACCCGGCGCTGGCGTGGATGGCCTACCTGTGTGTCGGGCTCGCCGTCGGTCGCGCCGCGCTCTCCAGCCGGGCAGTCGTGGGGGCGGTGATCCTGGTCGGTGGCGCACTGGTCGCTGTCTCGATGGGCGTGTCATGGCTGCTGCTCGACGTCTTCGGCGGCCGCGCGCGGCTCGACCAGGTGGCCCTGCAGTCGATGACGCCGCAGGAGTACGCCGACGTCACGACGTCCGGGTGGAACGGGACGACCCCGACGGACACCGGCTGGTGGCTGGCCACGAGGGCGAACGCCACCAGCAGCGCGACCTGCACCAGGAAGCCGGTCGGTCCACCGGGGACGGCAGGCGCGCTGAGCATCACCAGGTGCATGCAGTAGAGGGTCAGCGTCATGCTCCCCGCGGCGGCCAGGGGCCGCAGCAGCGTGGTCGTCATGCGACCGAGCAGGATGCACGCCCCGAGCACCACCAGCGCGACGCCGATCGTGTACGCGAGGTCCAGCGACGTGCTGGAGTGCGGCGCCCTCGTGGCCAGCCACCAGCCGGTGTCCGTCGGGGTCGTCCCGTTCCACCCGGACGTCGTGACGTCGGCGTACTCCTGCGGCGTCATCGACTGCAGGGCCACCTGGTCGAGCCGCGCGCGGCCGCCGAAGACGTCGAGCAGCAGCCATGACACGCCCATCGAGACAGCGACCAGTGCGCCACCGACCAGGATCACCGCCCCCACGACTGCCCGGCTGGAGAGCGCGGCGCGACCGACGGCGAGCCCGACACACAGGTAGGCCATCCACGCCAGCGCCGGGTACTGGCCGGTGACGGTGAGCTCGATCAGCACCTGCAGGGGATGGTCGACCAGGTCGGTGACGGTCATGTTGGGGACGATCACCGGTTCCGTGCCGGCCCGGAGCAGATGGCTGAGACCGGGCACGGCGAGCACGATCACCGTGCCCAGCACCACCAGGGCACGACTGGACAGGGACAGCAGCGGGACTGCCAGCACGAACAGGACGGCGTAGTACGGGAGGATCACCCCGGCCGAGTCCGTCGGGACCAGGTGGCCGAGGGCCAGCCCCACCGCGCCGATGATGAGGGCGCGGACCAGCAGCGACGCCGCCTGGGCCTTCCACGTCCGTCCCGTCGGCCGTCGTCGACGGCCACCCGTGGTGAAGGCGATGCCCACCCCGGCCAGCAGGGCGAACAGCGCCGCCGACTTGCCTGCCGCCAGGGTCCAGGCCAGGGACGACGTCCCGTCCGCATCGGTCGACTCGAAGTGGTGCACCGCGATCATCCCGACCAGGGCGAGGCCGCGGGCAGCGTCGATGCCCACCAGTCGGGGCGTCGACCGCAGCGAGTCCGCGGTGCTCGACGGCCTCCCGGAGACGTCGCCCGACGGGACCGGGTCGCACGCATGCGGGAGCCCCGGGACGCCGCCGACGGGCTCCCGCACAGCCGGGGCCGCGGTCACCGTCGATCCCGGACTCTGCTGCTGGGACGCGGTCTCCCGGTCGACGCTCATCGGCTGGTCCCGTTGTCACCTGAAGACGACATCCGCTCACTCCCCGCACACATCCGGGCGTGCCCGACTCGGTGCCATGACCGAGTCGTCGTCCCGCGCACGAAGGGCATTCGCAGAGCGGTCACACGATGGATGTCCGATCCGGCCGATTCACCTTCCGTCACCGTGAGGCATCTCGATGTAGCGAGAGCGTGCAGTCAGCCGGCGCCGGGGCGTGCGCCCGGACGTTCCCTGTACGGGGGCCGTCCGGTGAGGACGACGACCCATCCAGAAGCGGCGGTCACGCCGAACCCTGCACGGGTCGACCGACCCGCGATCGGCTCTCACGTCCCTGGACGCGGTGAGCCGGCCGTGGCCGCCCACGGCCACCGCCACGGCCGCGCATCCCGCGCACACCGTGCCGCCCCGACAGGAGCTCGACCTCGATGGACCTCGGAGATGGTGGGATGCGCAGGACATGGACGGTCCTCGGTGCACTGGTGCTCGTCCTCCTCGCTGCCGGACCGGCGTCGGCCGGCCCGCCGAGGCAGGTGTCGGGGCAGCTCACGGATGACAGCGTCGTGATCGGCGCGGCCGGTCGACAGGTCGTCCAGCAGGCCGTGGACCGGCTGGAGGCCGAACGCGACATCGGTCTCCACGCCGTCTTCGTCTCCGACTTCGACGCCGTGCCGGCCGGTGAATGGGCTCGACGGACCGCCGAGCTGTCCGGACTCGGTGACTCGGACATCCTCCTCGCCGTGGCCGTCGGAGGGGGCACCTACGACTACGGGTGGTGGGTGGCCGAGGGGTTCCCGCTGCCCGTGGCAGAGGTCGACGCCGTGCTGGCCAGTGAGGTGGACCCGGAGCTGGCGGCGCGGGACTGGACCCAGGCGGTCGTCACGCTGAGCGAACAGCTCCGGTCCCTCGCCGAGACGCCGACGGGCTCCGAGACGCCGGCGGGCTCGGAGACGCCGGCGGCCGTCTCGGAGACACCGGCCGGGTCCGGGACCGCGGCCGGCTCCGACACGGCGACGGACACCACCATGGCGACGAGCGACGAGACGCCGGGGAGCACGCTGCCGTGGTCGGGAACGACCACGCTGGTCGTGATCGGCATCTTCGCGGTCGTGCTCCTGAGCGGGCACCTCCTCTCCCGTCGCAACGCCTCGAGCACGTCGACGCAGTAGCCGCGCGCACGTCCGGGCCGTTCGCCACCACGCCCGACAGGTCCTGACCTCCCGCCTGCCGACGGCTCCACGAGGTCGGCGCAGGGCGCCGCCTGCGCGTCGGTCTCGGTCGTGAACCGGAAGGGCCTCGACTGCCGAAGGCCGTGTGACAGCCCTTCCTCCGGGGAGAGCGCGCCAACCCGAGGAGTCACCGTGCCCATCACCTCCCCCTCCCGCAGCACCAGTGCGCGCGCCGTCCTCCACCGTCGGGTGGCTCGACCGGCGGCGGCTCTCACCCTGGCGGTGACCGTCGCTGCGCTGAGCTCCTGCTCCGCCGACTCCGACGCGCCCGCCAGCGCGGCTACCACCGCGGTCGCCGAGCAGCCCGAGACCTCGGTCGCCGAGCAGCCCGAGACCGCGGTCCCGGAGGGATCCGACGCCGGCTCGGAGACCCCGGCGTCCGTGGGCGGCGACCTCTCGGCGTCCCTGGTCGACTTCGGCATCGAACTGCCCGACGAGGAACTGGCGGCGGGCAGCTACACGATCGAGGTGGCCAACGACGGCTCCGCCAGCCATGACCTGGTGATCGAGGACGCCGCCGGCTCCGAGGTCGCTGCCAGCGAGATCCTGTCGCCGGGGCAGTCGGGGACCATCGAGGTGGACCTGGCGCCGGGCGAGTACGTCCTCTACTGCTCCGTGGGCAACCACCGGGGCATGGGCATGGAACTCACCGTCACGGTCGTGTGATGACCACCCTGGCATCCCCGCGCTCCGAGACGCTGATCTGGGCACTCCGATCGCTCGGGGCCCTGCTCCTGGCCGCCATGGCCGCTGTGCACGCCCACCTGTGGCAGCAGGGCTACAACGGCATCCCGGTCATCGGGCCGGCCTTCCTGGTCAACGCCGCGCTCGGGCTGCTGGGCGCTCTCGCGCTCGTCGTCGCACCGCGCCGCTGGGTCCCCTGGGTCGCGGCGACCGGGGCCGCGCTCGCCGTCGGCTCCCTCGGCGCGCTCATCGTGTCCACGACCGTGGGCCTGTTCGGCTTCGTGGAGTCCACCAGCGCGCTGCTGTGGTGGGAGTCGTTCTGGATCGAGGCGGCGGCGGTCGTCGTGCTGGTGTCTCTCACGAGTCTGGCGTTCCACCGGAGGCGGTGACCGGCGCGCCTCGGTCCTCACGCAGGGACGCCGCAGCAGTGCGGTCCGGGGGCGTGGACGGGACGGTGCCGCCGGCGGGCCTGCTTCAGTTGCAGGAACACCACGTCGTCCGGGCTGCTGCCCTCGAACAGGGCCGCGTAGGCACGCGGCCCCACGCTCCACACCCCGACCACCTTGTGGCCGACGTCCACGACCGTGTACCCGCTGAGGACCCGTCGCCAGTGGGAGGGCAGCGTGTCGACGCCGCCCGTCCTCCCGCTCCTCGGTGAACCGCGGCAGCGCCCGGTCGCTGACCCGCTTGCGGGCCCGCCGCGAAGCGCGCCCGATCTCCTTCCGCAGCGACCGGTCCTCCACCGTGGTGTGCAGCCGCGAGACGTCCAACCGCTCGAACGACCGTGCCGGCAGCGGCTCCCCGGCCAGCCAACGCACGTGCTCCCGTAGCAGGCCTGCGCGCCTGCTCGAGCATCCGGTCGAGCAGCTGACGCTCCTCCGAGCCACCGGCCCGGGACACCTCCAGCTCGTCGACAGCCGGCCGCCGGGCACGCCGAGCGCCCTCCTGCGGGGTCCGGACCACACCAGAGGTGCCGGCCGCACCGACCTCGACCACCATCCCCGTCCGCATCTCCTCACGCTGAGGTGCAACGCGCCGGCACGGTCGCCCTACTGTGACCCGCATCGCATTTCTCCCATCCGCAGCAGTCCGGTCTGCGAACGCCCTGTGGCACCACACCACCACCAGGGAGCTCCTCATGAACCAGCGACTGCTCATCACCGCCACCACCGCCGGGCTGCTCGGGGGCAGCATGCTGCTCGGCCTCCCGGCCGCCAGCGCCCACCCGTCGAGCCCGCCCGGACAGGCCAAGACGGTGCAGCTCGACGCCTCGCTCCACGAGCTCAACGACTCGGGCGCCACGGGCACCGCGAGTGCGGTCGTGCGGAACCAGCTGATCCGCTCGATCGAGGTCCAGGCCCACGGCCTGAGCCCGGACGCGCCGCATGCCATGCACATCCACTACGGCGACGATGCGCGCAACGAGTGCCCGACCATGGCCGATGCCACCAACACCCGTGGGGACACCGGCATCTCGCGGCTCAGCACCGTCGACGGACTGCCGGCGTACGGCCCGATCGTCGTCTCCCTGACCACGACGGGCGACACGAGCCCGGCATCGGCGCTGGCGGTGAGCCGCTTCCCGGTCTCGGCGGACGGCGACCTGGACTACAGCCGGGACAGGATCGAGTTCACCGACGTCGCCGGCACCGGCTACCCGGGGGCCGGCGGGACCGGCACTGCCAAGCAGATCGCCGACGCCATCCGGGACGGGGAGGGCGTCGTCGTGATCCACGGCGTGGACTACAACCACAATGGCCGGTACGACTTCGCCTCCGCCGGCGCCAGCGAACTCGACCCCTCGCTGCCGGCCGAGGCGACCGATCCGGCGGCGTGCGGCGTGCTGCGCTGACCCGGCCCTGAGGGGGCTTCGTCCATCCGTCGGCCGCCGGCGCCGGTCCCGTCGGGGGCCGGCGTCGGCGGCGTCCGCACCGGATGGAGGTTCGGCGCCGATCCGGTCGCGTCCGTGCGCGACTCTGGCCGGCGGGGTGCTGGGGAACGGGGCCGGCAGCCCGAGGGCGGGTCCCCCGATCCGGACCACCGGAGCCGGCCCGCGCTCACGGGACCCGCGGCGTGGGTCGGCCCGGGCGGGTGCAGGAGCGCCGCGTCATCGCTCCGACTGGACGCGGTCGGTGCAGGACGTTAGGGCCTCCCGGGCTGCTGGGAGAACCTGGACGTACCAGGCTGAGCTGCCTCGGCGGCCGCACCCGCGCAGCCGCCCATCGCCGGCCTCCAGGCGGCGGTGGTACCGGCGAACGTGTGTGCGAGCTGTCGGGGCGGCCGGTTGTCGTTCAGGTGGACGAGCCGCCACCATCGGCCGCGCGGACCACGGCCCCGGCCGTGGAGCTGAGGGGAGGAGCCGGTGGACGACACCGTGTCGATCGACACGCTCGCCGCCGTGGCCGCCGTTGCCCTGCTCGCGGCCGTGCTGGTGGGGCTGCTGCCCCGGCTGCCCGTTCCCCAGGTGGTGCTGCTGCTGGCCGGCGGCGTCGTCCTCGGCCCCGACGTCCTGGGCCTCGGGTCGGCCGCGGACGTGCGGGTGCTCGCCGACGTCGGCCTGGGGTTCGTCTTCCTGCTGGCCGGCTACGAGATCGACCTGCGCCTGTTTCGCGAGGACGCCGGCCGGCGCGCGCTCGCCTCGTGGGTGACCTCCTTCGGCCTGGCCGTCGCCGTGGTGGCGGTGCTCCGCGCGGCGGGGCTCGTCGAGGCGCTGCTCCCGGTGGCCCTGGGGCTGACCACCACGGCCCTGGGGACGCTGCTGCCCGTGCTCCGTGAGGCCGGGCTGCTCCGCGGTCGCCTGGGCCGGCACCTGCTGGCGACCGGCGGGGTCGGCGAGCTGCTGCCGGTGCTGATCATCGCGGTCTTCCTGGGCAGCCAGGGGCGGGCCACCGCACTCGCCTCGCTGCTCGGCGTCGCGGTCCTCGCGGTCGCGCTCGGGTTGCTGCGGCACGGGATCCGGGAGGGCAGCCGGCTGGCCGACGTCGTCCGGGCCGGTCAGCACGAGACCGCCCAGATCACCCTGCGCGCCACGATCCTGTTGCTGCTCGTGCTGGTCGCGGTCACCGACCGGTTCCACCTCGACGCCGTCCTCGGTGCGTTCCTCGCCGGCCTCGTGCTGCGGCAGTGGGTGGGCACCGCCGCGCCCGTCCTGGAGTCGAAGCTGGACGCCGTCGGCTACGGGTTCTTCGTGCCACTGTTCTTCGTCTACTCGGGGATGGGCCTGGACCTGGCCGCGATCGCCTCCGCGCCGCTGCGGCTGCTGCTGTTCCTCGTCCTGATGCTGGTCGTCCGCGGGGGGCCGGTGCTGCTGGTGTACCGCGGGGTCCTCCCCCGTCGCGAGCGCTGGCAGACGGCCCTGGTCAGCGCCACCGCCCTGCCGGTCCTGGTCGCGCTCACCGAGATCGCCGTGCGCAGCGGCACGATGACCACCGTGGACGCCGCCGCCCTGGTCGGGGCCGGGGTGGTCACCGTGCTGGTGCTGCCGGCCCTGGCCGTGGTGGTGGGGCGCCGGCCGGTCGAGCCGGCCGGCGATCCGGTCGGTCCGGCCCGGTGACCAGGAGCGCCTGCCGGCCGCCGGTGCGGAGTGGTGGTTCGTCGCCGCGACGAGACGGCGTCGGCGAGCGGTCGGACGGCGCGCGGGCAGGATCCCGCCCGTGACGTGGGAACCGGAGCTGCTGCCGGCCCTCACCGGACGACGCGAACTCGTCGCATGGCTGGTGCTCGGGTTCCTGGTGACCTTCCTGCTGACCCGGTTCGTCACGCACGCGATCCGCAGCGGCCGGGGCCCCTTCCGCGACGCCAGCGTGGGCGGCGTGCACGTCCACCACGAGGTGTACGGGATCTTCCTGCTGCTGCTCACCGGGACGGTGGAGTTCGCCTACCGCCCGGCCGGTGCGTGGGGTGACCTGCTCGCCGTCCTCTTCGGTGCCGGGGCGGCGCTCACCCTCGACGAGTTCGCGCTGTGGCTGCACCTGCAGGACGTGTACTGGTCGCGGGAAGGTCGCAGTTCGGTGGACGCCGTCCTGATCGCCGCCGTCGTCGGCGTGCTGCTCCTCATCGGCGCGAACCCGCTCGACGCCGACGGGTCGGGCGGTGAGGGCGTCCTGACCCTGACCGTCCTGGTGAACCTCTGCTTCGCGGTCGTCGCGATCCTGAAGGGCCGGGTGGTGCTGGGCGTCGTGGGCGTGTTCGTGCCGCTCGTCGCCGCCGTCGCGTCCGTGCGCCTGGCGCGACCGACCAGCCCCTGGGCGCGCCGCCGGTACCGGCCGGGCAGCCGACGCGCCGCCCGCTCGCGTCGCCGGTTCCCGCCGGGCCGGCGCAACCACTGGGACGCGCTGGTCGACCTGTTCGCCGCGGTGCCGCCCGTCCCGCCGTCCGCGGCGCGAGGCCCCGGTGCGCCGTTCACGACGAGAGGTACCTGATCACCGCCAGCACCCGGCGGTGGTCGTCGTCGCTGAGCGCCAGGTCGAGCTCGTCGTAGATGTGCGACGTGTGCTGGACCACCGCCCGCTCGCTGATCGACAGGGTGCGGGCGATCGACGCGTTGGTCCGGCCCTCCGACATCAGGGCCAGCACCTGCTGCTGGCGCGGGGTCAGCCGGTCGAGCGCGTCGTGCTGCCCCCGGGCGCGGGCGACCATGAGGCACACGACCTCGGGGTCGAGGACGGTGCCGCCGGCGGCGAGGCGGCGCAGGTCGTCGGTGAACGTGTCGACGTCGGCGATCCGCTGCTTCAGGAGGTACCCGACGCCCGAGGCCCGGTCGCCCAGCAGCTCGACGGCGTAGGCCCGCTGGAGGTGCTGCGACAGCACGAGGACGGCGATCCCGGGGTGCGCTCGGCGGATCTCCAGCGCCGCCCGCAGCCCCGCCTCCTGGTGATCGGGCGGCATCCGGATGTCGGTGACGACGAGGTCGGGGACGTGCTCCTCCGCGCTGCGGACCAGCTCCTGTGCATCACCGACCGCGGCGACGACGTCGAACCCGGCCGCCTGCAGCACGTGCGTGAGCCCGGTCCGCAGCAGCGCCTCGTCCTCACCGATCACGACCCGCACGGCAGCTCCACCCGCAGCTGGGTTCCTCCGCCGGCCGGGCTGTGGAGGATGAACCGGCCGCCGAGGGCGTCGACCCGATCGGCGAGCCCGTGCAGCCCGGCACCGGCCTGCTGGGTCGCACCGCCGACGCCGTCGTCGGTCACGCCGATGACCAGCCGCCTCGGCACGTGCTCGAGCGTCACGGTCAGCGTCTGGGCTGCGGCGTGCTTGACCGCGTTGGTCAGCGCCTCGGCGACCACGAAGTAGGCCGTCCGCTCGACCGTCGCCGGCAGACGCCCCCCGACCTCGCCCATCGCCAGCCGGGTGGGCAGCGGCATGCGATCGGCAGGTCCTCGATCGCCGCGGTCAGGCCCCGCTCGACGAGGGCGGCCGGCATCAGGGCGTGGACGATCCCCCGGAGGTCCCGGGCGGCCCCGTCGATGCCCAGCCGCAGGTGCGTCGCCGCGTCGGGGAGATCGGCCGCCGCCTCGACGCGCGCCAGCTGCTGTGCCTCCAGCGCCAGCAGGACGAGCTCCACCTGCAGACCGTCGTGCAGGTCCTGGGCGATGCGCTGCCGCGCCCGGTCACCGGCCTCCACGAGCCGGGCCCGCGATCGCTGCAGGTCGGCGTGGCTGGCCCTCAGCTCGGCGGTCAACCGGTCGTGGTCGATGGCGAGGGCCGCCACCTGCCCCACCCGGCGGACCGACTCGGCGTCGTCGACGACCGTCGCGGCGTAGACGATCGCGCCGATCCGTCGCGACCCGAGCTCGATGTCGACCAGGCCGCGGCGCTCCCCCAGCGCCGAGGTGTCGACGGTGGCACCGTCGCCGTCCACGAGGGCCCGCCCGTCCGCCGATGCGTAGACGACCTGCAACGACGCGTCCCCGAGGGTGCGCCCGAGGGCATCGGCGAGCAGCGCCGGCGTGGCGGCCGACGACGCCAGCCAGGCACTGAGCTCCTGGACCTCGGCCGTCCGCGCGAACCCGCCGCGCAGCATGGCCGCCGCGAAGGCGACGGGCACCCCGGCCAGCAGGACGATCTGCAGCCCGACCACCTGGGCGCCCGAGAGACCGGCGGGTGGACCCAGCAGCGGACCGAGCGGTGTCGCCAGGACGGCCAGCGTCCCGTAGCCGTACAGCGGCAGCAGGACCCCTCGGTGGCCCGGCTCCGCGGTGCGCAGCCGGTCGACGAGCACCGCGGCGGTCACCAGCATGACGAGCATGCCCGCGCCGCGCTGGAGCCAGGTGCCGGCCTGGAGCAGGTCCGCCCGCTGGCCGACGGCGAGCACCCCGTCCGGGCTGGCGCCCGGGTCGAACAGGTAGCGCGGGACCTCGAGGACGAGCGAGACCACGAAGGCCCCCACCACCGCGAGGCGCGAGGTGCGCGAGCGGAGGCGGCCGGACGGGAAGGCGTGCAGCAGCCACACCGTCACGGCGAGCGGGGTGGTGGCCAGCACGACACCCACCGACGCCAGGGCGGGTGCCGTGGTGTTGGCGAGCGCGGCCGCGAACCACGACAGGCCACCGATGACCATGATCGGGCCGGTCCGGTTGCTCGGCCGGCGCCGCCAGGCCACCAGACCCGCCGCCAGGTGGACGAGCCCCCCGGCCGGGAACGACGCGAGCAGCCACCACGGGGCCACGCGCTGGTCGGCGAACAGCGCGATCTCGACGCCGGCGACCAGGGCACCGGACGTGCCGATCAGCGCGAGACTCAGCGTCAGCGCCCGCGCCAGCGACGACCGCACCTCTCCCCCGGGCGCCATCGCGCCAGCATGGCACCGGCGGGGCACCCTCGGGGCGGGATCGCACCGGCCGTGACGCCCGTGGGCAACCGGTACCCAGGTCCAGGTCGGCAGGCGACCCAGGTCCATTGCCCGGCGGTCACGACGCCGCCAAGGTCGCCTGCATGAAGCGCCGGGCGGCTGCCCTCCCCCTGCTCGTGTCGACCGCCGTGCTGGTCGCGTCCACCTCCTCGGCCGGGTCGTCCGCCCGGCCGGACGAGGAGCCCGGCATCCGAGCTCAGGTCGGCGAGCTGCCCGCGGCCGCCGCCGCGATCATGTCCGGGCCGGAGTACGACACGGCCCGGTGGCTCTACTCCGTCGCCGAGGCGGACACGGGTCGAGTCGTGCTGGCCGACCGCGCCGGGGAGTTCGTCTTCACCGCGTCGACGGCGAAGAACTTCACCGTCGGCACCGCCTACGCGACGCTGGGCACCGACACCACGCTCACCACGCCGGTGTACGCGACGGCCGAGCCGGTCGGTGGCGTCGTCGCCGGGGACCTGGTGCTGGTGGCGTCCGGCGACCTCACCATGGGCGGTCGTGGCGCCATGAGCGGCCGCGTGGACCACACGTTCACCGCCGACACGATCGACCACGTCTACGGCGACATCGCCCCCAACGCTGCCCTCGTCCCCGACGACCCGTTGGCCGGCCTGGACGACCTCGCCCGGCAGGTCGCCGCCACCGGCGTCACCGAGGTCGCCGGGGACGTGGTCATCGACACCCGGCTGTGGGAGAC
This sequence comes from Modestobacter sp. KNN46-3, assembly GCF_011039295.1. NCBI lineage: Bacteria > Bacillati > Actinomycetota > Actinomycetes > Geodermatophilales > Geodermatophilaceae > Modestobacter > Modestobacter sp. KNN46-3. The sequence continues at coordinate 110,321 of NZ_JAAKGN010000001.1, forward strand.
CTTCGACGGCCAGGAGGGACCGGCCCCGTCGATCTACGTCAACGACAACATCCTGGACATCACCGTGACGGCGGCCGGGATCGGCCAGCCCGCCGTCCTCGACCTCCGGCCGCAGACCCAGGCCGTCACCGTGGCGTCCACGGTGACCACCACCGACGCGGCGACACCGACGTCGCTCACCGTCACCGCCGACCCGGGCGACCCCACCTCGGTCACGGTCAGCGCCACCATCGCGGCCGGGGAGTCCCAGCTCACCATCCACCGGGTCCCCGACGCCGCCTCCTGGGCACGCACCCTGTTCGTCGAGGCGCTCGATCGCGCCGGGGTCACGGTCACCTTCCCCGCCGTCGGACCCAACGACCAGGCCGATTTGCCGCCCGCTGGTCCGTACCCGGCCGAGCAGCGGGTGGCCGCCCTGACCTCCCCACCGCTGTCGGCCCTCGGCCGGATGATCCTGGAGACCAGCTACAACACCGGGGCCAACGCCCTGATGTGCCTGCTCGCGGTGCACGGCGGGTCGACGGACTGCATCGACGGGCTGGCCGCGGTGCACTCCCAGCTGGGCCTGGCCGGCGTCGACACCGATGACGTGGTGCTGTTCGACGGACAGGGCGCCGACCCGGCCTCGACGACCCCCGAGCAGATGGTCACCTGGATGAGGTGGGCGCAGACCCAGCCCTGGGGCGAGGAGCTCGCCGCCGGCCAGCCCGTCCTCGGGGTGAGCGGGACGCTGGCGAGCACCGGTCAGGACGGTCCCGCCGCGGGCCAGGTCGCGGCCAAGACGGGGACCAGCGTCGACGTCGACCCCACCACGGGCCGGATCTACTACAAGGTGCAGAGCCTCGCCGGGTACCTCACGACCGAGCGGGGCGAGCGGCTGGTGTTCTCGCTGTCCATGAGCGGGGCCACCTACGCCGACCTGCCCACCGGTCTGTACCAGGCGAACGAGGACGTGGCGGCCGTCGCCGCCGCGTTCCAGCAGGCGCTGTGACACCGACGGTGCACCCCGGCACACCCCCCGACACACGCCACAGCCACCCGTCCACCCCGGACCGGACACCCACCGGAAGGTCGACCATGACAGCTCCAGAGCGCTCGTGCGGGTCGCGTCGCCACCGGTCACCCGGTGCACTGGCCACCTCGATCGCGACGACGACGGCGGTGGCGTTGCTGGTCGTGACCCCCACCCAGGCGCACGCGTCACCGCGCTGGGCGTGGTGGCAGGCGGAGGACCCGGCGTACGCCGCGGCGGTCCAGCCCGAGCTCGACCGGCTCATGCGGGACCTGGCGGTCACCGGCGCCGCCGTCCTCGTGCGGTCCCCCGAGCTCGGCGACTGGACCACCACGATGGGCACCCGGACCTGGCACGGCACCGAGCCGGTCACGCTCGCCGACCACGTCCGGATCGGCAGCAACACCAAGACCTGGACCGGGACGGTGGTCCTGCAGCTGGTCGACGAGGGGCGGCTCAGCCTGGACGACCCCGTCTCGGAGTACCGGCCGGACGTGCCCAACGGGGACCACATCACCATCGCCCAGCTGCTGGACATGAGCAGCGGGCTGGCCAACTACACCACCGACCTGGCACTGAACGAGCAGCTGGACAGCAACCCCGGCCGGGTGTGGGACCCGGAGGAGCTGCTCGCCATCGGCCTGGCCATGCCGCCCGTCTTCCCCCCGGGCGAGGGGTTCCTCTACTCCAACACCAACTACGTGCTGCTGGGACTGATCATCGAACAGCTCACCGGGCTACCGGTGGAGCAGGCCTTCCAGGACCGGATCTTCGACCCGCTGCGGCTGGACGAGACCTCCTTCCCGGCCCTGACCGACGCCTCGATCCCCGAACCCCACCCGCAGATGTACACGTTCGGCACGAACGTGGAGACCATCGACAGCCCCGTGCTCCCACCGGAGGTCCAGGCAGCAGCCCGCGCCGGCACCCTCGAGCCGATGGACGTCACCGCCGCCAACCCCTCCTGGGGGTGGACAGCGGGCGCCGGGATCTCCACCGCGCGCGACCTCGCCGACTACGTCGAGGAACTGGTCGACGGGTGCCTGCTCAGCCCGCAGCTGCAGCAGCAGCGGATCGACAGCGTGCAACCGGTCGACCCGGACGACCCGGACAGCGCCGGCTACGGACTCGCCCTCGCCCGCTTCGGGCCCCTGTACGGGCACACCGGCGAGCTGCCCGGGACCAACTCCTTCATGGGCCACGACCCGGTCCGGGACATCACCGTGGTCACCTGGACCTCCACCGCGCCCGCGCCCAACGGCGACGACCCCGCCGTCGAACTCGCCAGGGCGGTGATCGACGAGCTCTACGCCGACTGATCGGCACCCGGGTCCGGCTGAGGGGAGGTGCACCGGGTCGCGGCCCGTCGGCCAGGACCGGCCGGCCTCCGCTCAGTCCGGGGGGATGTTCTGGTTGAGCCGGAACACGTTGGACGGGTCGTACGCCTGCTTGAGGGCACGGAGCCGCTGGTACGTGGCGTCGCCGTAGGACTGCCGGACGCGTGAGCTCCCCTCCTCCATCAGGAAGTTGACGTAGACGCCCGTGTGGAACGGGGCCAGGGCCGTCCAGTAGTCGCGGGCCCACTGCCGCTGGTCCTCGAAGCCGTCCGCGGTGGGGGTGTTGCCGTTGATGTTGAAGGTGAACCCGGAGGAGCGTCCGGTGAACGCGGTCGCGTCGTCGGCGACCCGGGCGACCGCGCCGCCCATCTGCCACAACGCGATGCTGCTCATCGGCGAGGTGATCATCCGGCCGTGCTCCGCCACGACGTCGATCACCTCGTCGGTCAGGACGTCGACATCGCAGGAACGGACGTAGTACGAGCACCCGTGGCGGAACGACGGGTCGAACATCTGCTGGTGGGCCAGGAACGGCTTCGGCGCGAACAGGTCGAGGACCGGTGACCCGACGTCGCGCATCGGCTGCAGCACCTCGCGTCCTTCGTCGACGTCACCGGCCCAGCACGCCGCCACCGCGATCACCGGCCGGCCGACCAGCTCCGCCGGGACGACGGGGAGGGCGGGCGCGAGCCGCTGCACCACGATCGTCATCAGCTCGTCCGCGCAGTCGGTGATCCAGTCCCGGTGTGCGCGGAGCACCTCCTCGGCGTCGTCCATCGACCAGAAGGTCGCGCCGGCCATCACCTGCGGTCCGACCGGGTGGAGCCGGAACCGGAAGTCGGTGACCACACCGAAGTTGCCGCCTCCCCCGCGCAGCCCCCAGAACAGCTCGGCGTTCTCGTCCTCGCTGGCGCGGACGACGTCGCCGTCGGCGGTCACCAGGTCCGCCGAGAGGAGTGAGTCGATGGTCAGTCCGTACTTGCGCATGATCCAGCCGATCCCGCCGCCCAGGGTCAGCCCGGCCAGCCCGGTGTGCGACACGATCCCGGCCGGCACGGCCAGGCCGTGCTCCTGGGTCCGCTCGTCGACCTCGCGCAGCAGGACCCCGGCCTGGGCGTCGAGGACCCGCGCGGCCGGGTCGACCCGGACCTCGTTCATCGGCCGGAGGTCGATCAGCAGGCCTCCGTCGCACGTGGACAGGCCGGGGAAGCTGTGGCCACCGGCCCGGACGGCGATGGTGAGCCGGTGGTCCCGTCCGAAGCGCACCGCGGCACGGACGTCGGCCACGCTGGCACAGCGGGCGATGACCGCTGGGTGCCGGTCGATCGACCCGTTCCACACGCGGCGGTGTTCCTCGTAGCCGCCGTCGGCCGGGACGAGCACCTCGCCCTCGAAGGTGGCGCGCAGTGCGGCGGCGGCCGGGTCACCCACCGCGGCCACCCGGTCCTGGACGTGCCCTGCCCCCACCGCGCTGGTCATGCGGGCAGTGTCGGGGTCAGCGGTGCGGCCCGTCAGGGACCCAGGTCCCACCCTGCTCGTGGCTGAGCCGCACCGGGTCCAGGATCTCGATGTGGTCCCGGTGGGTGCTGATCGCCCCCGACTCCCGCAGCTCGCGCAACGCGCGCCCGACCACCTCACGCACGCTGCCCACGGCGTCGGCGAGCTGGCGCTGGCTGACCTCGACGGTGAGCGTCGGGCGCCCTCCGGCACCGGCCCAGGACTCCTGCGACGCCAGGTCCAGCAGGTGCCGGGCCACCCGGTGCCGCACGCTGGTGAAGGCGGTGTCGGTGATCTCGTGGACGAAGCTCAGCACCCGGTCGGCCAGTTCGTGCAGCAACGCCTCGGCCACGTGGGCGTCCCCGGACGCCGCCCGGCGCACGACGTCCGGGGAGAAGCGGAGGACGGTCGTGTCGACGACGGCCTGCGTGCTCGCCGGCATCCGGAACCCCTCGGCGTAGAGGGAGACGGCACCGATCAGCGCGCCGCGCCGGGCGTAGCGCACGGTCATGCTGCGCCCGTCCGGCGCGGTGACGAAGACCCGGAGGAGGCCGTCGACGACCAGCTCCAGGTGCTGCACCGCCTCGCCCTCCCGGTGGGTCACCGAGCCCGCCGGCACCCGGGTGCGGCGCGCCCCCGCCAGCAGCCGCTGGAGGGCGGGCGGGTGCAGCCGGGAGAAGTTCGAGGCAGCGAGGGCAGCCGCCACGTCGTCCACGCCGAGACGGTAGGCCCGGCGCGGGCCCCTCGGCAGGTCCCGCGCCACCCGGCCCCGCGACCGACCAGGCCATCGCGATGACCGGGGGGTCCGTGCCCCACAGGTACCGGCATCCTGGCGCCCCGCGGCGCTCAGGAGCGACCGACGCTGAGCACGGCCAGGTGGGCGGCCAGCCCGAGGGCCAGGCACCCGGCGATCGCCGGGGTGTAGGAACCGGAGGCATCGACGGCCGCACCGGCGAGCGGAGCGCCCACCGCCGACCCGATCCCGGCGCTGGTGTCAGAAGGCACCCCCACCCCAGGAACGGCCCGAGTCGACCGCTCCACGGGGCTGCATGCCGGAGGAGGGTACGAGGTCCCTGCACGACCGCCGAGGCACCTCCGGTCGCCGACGCTCGGTGAACGGAGGACCGTGGGGCACGTCGTCGCCCCAGTGCCGGCGCTAGACCGGAACGGAGGTCGCATGGGACGGGTGCACCTGCTCGCCACCGGCGGCACCATCGCCAGCCGGCAGGGGCCGGACGGGCTCGCGGCGGTCACCCCCGCCGCAGAGCTGCTCGCGACGACGGGCTCCCCCGCCGGGGTCACCGTGACGACCAGCGACCTCGGCACCGTTGCGAGCTTCGCCCTCACGACCGCCGACCTGCGGGAGCTGGTGGCCGCGGCCCGGCGCTGCCTGGAGGACGGCGTGGACGGCGTCGTCGTCACCCACGGCACCGACACCATGGAGGAGTCCGCGTACCTCGCCGATCTCGTGCACGACGACCCGCGCCCGATCGTCTTCACCGGTGCGCAGCGCCCGTTCGACAGCCCGGCTCCCGACGGCCCGGCCAACCTCGCCGATGCGCTGCGGGTCGCCTCCGCACCCGCCGCCCGCGACCTCGGTGTGCTGCTCTGTTTCGACGGCCTCGCCTTCGCCGCCCGCGGGGTGCGCAAGGTCGACACCCTGCGCAGCGGTGCCTTCGGTGCTCCCGGGCGGGGGCCGGTGATCCGGCTGGCCGGGGAGGCGATCCGGCCCCTGGCCCGGCCCGCACGGCCCGCGCCGCTCCCGCTGGACCTGCGGGCGGAACTGCCCCGGGTCGACGTCGTGGCCTGCCACCTCGGCGCGGACGCGGCGCTGCTGCACGCCGCGGTCGCCGCCGGCGCCGCCGGGCTCGTCCTGCAGGCCCTCGGCGCCGGGAACGTCCCCCCGGCGATCGCCGAGGCGACCGAGGAGCTGGTCGCCGGCGGGATCCCCGTCCTCGTCTGCTCCCGGGTGCCGTCCGGTCCCGTCGCACCGCTCTATGCCGCCGGAGGTGCCCGGCTGGCCCGGGGCGGGGCCGTGTTCGCCGGTGACCTGAGCCCCTGGCAGGGACGGCTGTTGCTGGCCGCAGCGCTCGCCCTCGCCCCCGACGACCCGCAGCGGGTGCTGGCCCAGCACCTCGCCGTCTGACCCCACCGCCCCGGCTCGGGGCCGAGCTGTGTGAAGGAGCGCGACGACGATGAGCAAGGAGATCTTCGTGGCCTTCGGCGTCGACATCGACGCCGTGGGCGGCTGGCTCGGGTCCTACGGCGGGGAGGACTCCCCGGACGACATCTCCCGCGGCGTGTTCGCCGGCGAGGTCGGTGTCCCGCGCATCCTCGAGCTGTTCCGGCGGTACGGCCTGACGCAGACGTTCTTCTGGCCGGGGCACTCGATCGAGACATTCCCGGAGCAGTTCGACGCCTGCGTCGCAGCCGGGCACGAGATCGGCGTGCACGGCTACAGCCACGAGAACCCGATCGCGATGAGCCGGGAGCAGGAGCAGGCGGTGCTCGACCGCTGCATCGCGCTGATCGAGGAGCGGACCGGGCGCCGTCCCACCGGGTACGTGGCCCCCTGGTGGGAGTTCAGCGGCGTCACCAACGAGCTGCTGCTCGAGCGCGGCATCAAGTACGACCACTCGCTGATGCACCGGGACTTCGAGCCCTACCACGTCCGGGTCGGCGATTCCTGGACGAAGATCGACTACTCGGCGTCGGCGGAGAGCTGGATGGAGCCGCTGGTCCGCGGGGAGGAGACCGACCTGGTCGAGATCCCGGCCAACTGGTACCTCGACGACCTGCCGCCGATGATGTTCGTCAAGTCCAGCCCCAACAGCCACGGCTTCGTGAACCCGCGGGACATCGAGCAGATGTGGCGCGACCAGTTCGACTGGGTGCACCGCGAGATGGACCAGGCGGCCTTCACCATGACCATCCACCCGGACGTCTCCGGACGCCCGCAGGTGCTGCTCATGCTGGAACGGCTCATCGAGCACATCAACGGCCACGACGGCGTCCGCTGGGCGACCTTCGACCAGATCGCCGACGACTTCCTCAGCCGCTCCCCGCGGACCGGTGGCCGGTCGTAGACCTCGCCGCAGCGTCCCTCCTGACGGCGGGGCGGACCCACCCCCGACGAGTCAGAGGACGTCGTACAGAGCCGTCTCCACGTCCAGCGCAGCAGCTCGGCGTTGAAGAACCAGTAGCCCAGCCCGGCCGTGTGGGTGAGCAGCTGACCCACCGTGGCCTTCGTCGCCGGCGGCCGCAGGCGGGGCACGTCACCGTCGAAGCCGTCGAGGACCTGCAACGCGGCGAACTCCGGGCAGTACTCCTCCACCGGGGCGTCCAGGCGGAGGGTGCCCCGCTCGACCTGCTGCAGCGCGGCCACCGTCGCGACCATCTTGGTCATCGACATGATGCGGAAGTGGGTGTCGGCACCGACCGGCTCGTCCCCACCGGCCACCCGGGACCCGGCCGCGCTCTCCAGGACCAGGCCGTCGCGGTCGGCGACGACCACCACCGCGTTGGGCACGGCGCCGCGCGCCACGGCTGCCTGCAGGACGACGTCGACGGCGTTCGAGTCCATGGGTGCTCCCGGATCGGAGGACGACCGGGACTGCCCCGATCGGCGCGGTGACCTGGGTCACGGCGGTGCCCGGCACCCTGCCGGTCCGGGTCGGCCAGGGCAAGGCCTTCGTCAGCTGTCGATGTCGCCGGCGGGCAGCCCGCCGATGATGCCGCGGGCCAGCTCGTCGTCCCGCGGCGGACCACGCCACTCCACGAGCAGCAACGAGGCGTCGTCGCTGGTCCGGCCGCCCCGGGCCGCCATGAGGGTGTGCGACAGCAGCCGGACCGTCTCGGCCACGCTCATCCCGGCGGCGCTGGTCTGCTCGACCAGTTCCCGCAGCCGGTCCTCGCCGAACTGCAGCCCGTCCGCCAGCCGTTCCTCGACGACGCCGTCGGTGAAGAACAGCACCCGGTCCCCCGGCGCGAGCTGGGTCGTCTGCACCGACGGCGCGGCGCCCCCGAACCCCACGGGGCGGGTGATCGGACCGGTCAGCTCGTCGACGGCGCCGCTCGAGCGGATCCGCAGGGCTGCCGGGTGGCCCGCGTTCACCCAGCTGAGCGTCCCGGTCTCGGTGTCCAGCTGACCCACCTGGGCCGTCGCGAAGCGCCCCGGGTGGGTCGAGCCCAGGACGTCGTCCATGTGCACGTAGAGGTCCGGCAGCGACGCAGCGGACCGTCGGCCGTGCCGGTAGGCGGCGACCACGACGGTGGCCATGATGGCCGCCTCCAGCCCGTGGCCCATGGCGTCGAACACGGCCAGGTGCAGGACGTGATCGTCCAGGGCGTAGTCGAAGCTGTCCCCACCGACGTCGTAGGCCGGTTCCAGGATGCCGGCGAGGGCCACGTCCGGAGTGGTCATGATCAGCGGCGGCAGTGCCTGCCACTGCAGATGGGCCGACAGGCTCAACGGTGCAGCGGCGCGCACCCGGGCGAACGTGCCGGTGTAGAGCGACTTGGTCACGATGAGGTCGGCCGTCAGGCCGGCCAGCCGCTGGGCGAGCCGACGGTCGTCGTCGTCCACCCCGGTCAGGGTGAACGCCAGGACGCCGACCCGGTCCGAGCCGTCGAGCATCGGCAGGTACAGCCGCACCGACCCGTCGGGCAGCTCCTGCTCGATGCGGGCGTCCTGGGTGAAGGCGCGGCCCGGCCAGCTCCCGTCGATCGCCGTCGTCACGCCGACGAGACCTGCGCCGACCAGGGGCTGCAGGGTCCGCTGGTCGTAGTCCCGGAGCCAGATGCTGACGTCGGTACCTCCGACGGCGGCGATCTCCTGCGCCACCAACGGCCCCACCAGCCGGGCAGGCATGAGGTGGGCCCGGTCGAGCAGGGACCCCAGGACCCGCTCGCCGAGGCTCTCGGTGCGGGACCGGCCCGCTGCGTCCACGAAGCCCGAGACGGAAGCGGCTCCAGGCTCCTGTACGACGATGCCGAGGTGGTCGTGCCCGTCGTCCAGCATCTGCTCTCCAACCAGGTCCCGCCCCATGCGAGCGACCCGTCGGCGACCCAGGCGCACCGGCTGTGCGCCGGGTGGAACAGCATGGCCCCGACAGTCGGCACCACGTCAGGGCGACCCTAGCTGCCGTGGTCAAGGACGCTCGCGCGTCGAGTCAGCACCCGGCCCACCTACCGCCGTTTCCCGCCCGGCCGGCGCAACCACTGGGACGCGCTGGTCGACCTGTTCGACCGCCACGGTGGCCCTGCAGCTGGTCGGCCGGGCCCGGCCAACCTCCACTCAGTCGGGCGCGTCGACCCGGCCCCGTCGCTCACTGGACCGCTGGTCCTGCCGCTCGCGATGCAGACGCAACCGGTGGCTGTGGGCCTCGGGGGAATGGACCACGGTGACCGGGCAGGGGGCGTGCATCGCACACTGCATGCTCGTCGAGCCGAGCAGCATGGTGTGGAAGCCGCCGTGCCCGCGACTGCCCACGACGAGCAGGTCTGCGCCGTCCGACTCACGGATGAGCGCGTCTGCTGGCGGGCCCAGCGCGGCGCGGACCTCCACATCGGGCAGTGGGCCGTCGAAGTCACGTGCGGCCTCGTCGATCGCGGTGCGGACCTTGTCCTCGCTCTGGCTGCGCAGCGTGTCGTGCAGTCGTCGTTCCTCGGGCGAGCCGATCCCGTCGTAGTCCACCCACAACTCCGGCACCCGGTAGGCGATCACCGCCTCGACCGGCACGCCACGCCGTGCTGCGTCCTCGAGTGCGAATCTCAGTGCCGCCTTCGAGCCCCCCGAGCCGTCGACGGCTGCCACCACCCGGCGACCATGCATGACCTCGGGTTCGGCCAGAGCCACGTCGACGTAGAGGTCGGCCTCCTCGTCGTACATCACGCCACCTCCTCGATCCAGCAACACCGTTCGGCACCTGGCCCGGCGGCGTCCTGCTCGGGGTTCCGGGCCGGTCAGTCCCGCGGCGGGAACGCGACCGGGACGCCGGTCCTCTCGACCGTCCGGGGCACCGTCATGAACTCATGGTCCTCCGCCGAGACCCACCTCACCAGGGCCGGCCGCTCGTCGATGACCCGGTCGTGACGAGTTCCAGGTCGATCGCTGTCGTCGGGGGCGGGTGCCCGTGACCGGCCGCCCGGCGAGGGCGGTGACCACCTCGACCGCGGCGGGCCAGTACCGCTCGTCGTGGTGTGGATCGGCGTTGCGCTGGGTGCGGTGCGGTGCGGTGCGATCGTCGGCGGGAGCGCGTGCCGGTCCGGCACCTCCTCCTTCGCCTGCTCCGCTCTGACAGCTGGCCAGCGAGCGGATCGTCGACGAGGTCCCCACCGGCTGGCGCAGCCGGGCTCCGGCCCTCCCTGCTCCGCTGGCGCGCTGGCGTCGAGCATCAGGAGACTGATGGTCAGGTGCCGGAAGGGCAGCGGCCCGATCCTCCCCCGACCAGGAGGTCGTCGTGAGCGAGCTCGACAGCCCGGGACCCGCACCGGTCGCGACCGGGGTGGACGACGTGCGCCTGGCCGGCCTCCGGCGCTGGAACCTGGCACTGACGGTGCTGCACGCAGCGCAGGCCATCGCCGTCCTGCTGCTGGCGAGCAGCGATCGGCCCGTGGCGCAGCTACGCCTACGGCGAGCGGGGGTACCTGGTGCTGAGCCTGGTCGCCAAGAGCCTGCTCGCGTGGCAGGTCTTCGCCGGCTCGCTGGCCCCCTGACCCCAGCGGCCCGGGGCCGACCCGTCGGTCGTCGATCGACGACCGATGAGTCCGGCACCGCACGCCGGTCTCCTCCTCCGTGAGCAAGAGTCTTCGGCCCCGCTGCCCGGGCACGTCGGACCCTTCACGCCCGGCGAGCGGCCGGTCACATGGGGAGGGCCCGCGCGGCCGTGCACGGGAGTGCTCGGTCATCCGGAGGAAAAGGCGATGACGGGCTCGACAGCCCTCGCTAGCGTCGCCGCCGCACCCGCCACCCGTCCGGGTCCGCTGACCCGGCGCTCCCTGAGAGGCCCGTCATGGGCAGGTCGTTCGCGTCCCGTGTCAGCCATCCACGTCTGAAGTGGGTGGTCCTCGTCTTCTGGGTGGTGCTGGCCGCCGCCGCGGCGCCGCTGGCCGGTGCCCTCACCGACGAGCAGGAGAATGACGTCGCGGCGTGGCTGCCGTCGGACGCTGAGTCGACCCGCGCCCTGCAGCTGCAGACGGAGCTGGGCTCCGACCCCGACCTTCTCCCCGCCGTCATCGTCTACGAACGCACCGCGGGGCTCACCGCTGCCGACACCGCGGCGGTCCAGGAGGACGTCAGCGCCCTCGGGCAGCTCGACGCCCTCGACGGGACGATCGTGGGACCGGTCCCCGCCGAGGACGGGCAGTCGGTCCAGCTGATCGTCCCGCTCAACGTGGGGTCGGACGGCTGGGAGGCGATCGCCCCGCTGGTCGACGGCATCCGCGCCGAGGTCTCCGACGGGCCCACGGGTCTGGGCACCTGGGTGACCGGCCCGGCCGGCAGCGCCGCGGACTCGGCCGAGGCGTTCGAGGGGATCGACGGGACCCTGCTCTTCGCCGCCCTGGGCGTCGTCGTCCTGATCCTGCTGGTCACCTACCGCAGCCCGGTGCTCTGGGTCCTGCCGATCTTCTCGGCCGTCATCGCGCTGTCCTGCTCGCAGGCCCTCATCTACCTGCTGGCCCGCTACGCCGACCTCACCGTCAACGCCCAGAGCGCGAGCATCCTCACCGTCCTGGTCGTGGGCGCGGGCACCGACTACGCCCTGCTGCTGATCGCGCGCTACCGCGAGGAGCTGCGCCTGCACACCGACCGGCACGAGGCCATGACCGAGGCCGTGCACCGGGCCGGCCCGGCGGTGCTGGCCAGCGGCGGCACGGTCGTGCTGGGGATGCTGTGCCTGGTCGTGGCGGAGATGAACTCCACCGCAGGGCTGGGCCCGGTCGCCGCGATCGGCGTTGCCGTGACGCTGGCCGTGCTGATGACGCTGCTGCCCGCGCTGCTGGTCATCTGCGGCCGCTGGGTGTTCTGGCCGGTGCGCCCCACCTTCGGCAGCGCCGAACCGACCGCGACCGGCCTGTGGGCGCACGTGGGGGCCACGATCCGACCGCGGCCGCGCGCCACCTGGCTCGTGACGAGCGCGTTGCTCCTGGTGGCCTCCCTCGGCGTCCTGCTGCTCTCCCCCAACGGGCTGACCCAGGCGGAGAGCTTCCGGGGCACCCCCGAGTCGATCGAGGGCGACGCGGTCGCGTCCCGGCACTTCCCGGCGGTCGCGGGCAACTCGGTCTACGTGATCACCACGGCCGACTCCGCCACCGAGGTCGCCGAGGCGACGGCCACCACCGAGGGCATCGCCCAGGTCGGCGAACCCCAGGTGGTGGGTGACCGGGCCCTCGTCGAGGCCGCGCTGACCGACCGGTTCGACAGCGAGCCCGCCTCCGACACCATCGAACGACTGCGGACGACGCTCGACGACGCGGGCGACGGCGAGGCACTGGTCGGCGGGAACACCGCACTGAACCTGGACGTCCAGGACGCCGCCCAGCGGGACAACCTGGTGGTCATCCCGCTGATCATGTTCGTCGTCCTGCTGGTGCTGGCCGTGCTGCTGCGGGCGCTGGTCGCGCCGGTGCTGCTGATCGCCACCGTGGTGCTCTCCTACGGGGCCGCGCTCGGGCTGAGCGCCCTGATCTTCGACTGGACGATCGGGGTGACCGCGACCGACAGCTCGTTCCCGCTGTTCGTGTTCGTCTTCCTCGTCGCCCTGGGGATCGACTACAACATCTTCCTGATGACCCGGGTGCGGGAGGAGGCAGCCGACCACGGCACGAGGCGGGCCGCGCTGATCGGGCTCGCCGCCACCGGTGGCGTCATCACCTCGGCGGGGCTGGTGCTCGCGGCGACGTTCTCGGTGCTCGGCACGCTGCCGCTGACGTTCCTGACGCAGCTGGGGATCGCCGTGGCGCTCGGCGTCCTGCTCGACACGATCGTCGTGCGCTCTGTCCTGGTCACCGCGCTCACCCTGGACATCGGCCGGCACATGTGGTGGCATGGTGCGCTCGCACGGCGTCCCGATGGACCCGGCGTGCCGGTCGGTGGCACCATCCCCGTCCCGACCGGGTCGGGGGCGCCGAGCCAGACCTGAGGTCGTGGGGCGCCCGGCTCACTCCGGGCCAGCCCCGGACGGTCGATCACCCCGCCGCGCCCACGGCCCCGGGATCAGGTGGACGGCCCGTCGTCGTCCGGGTCCTCCTCGGGTTCGAACGTGCCGCCGGCGTCGTCGGACAGGCCGATCTCCGCGCCGCGGCCGTCCTGCTGTGGCGGATCGGCGTCCGGCCGGCGGGCGTCGGGGTCCGGTGCATCTGGTGTGGTCACGGCGACTCTCTCCTGTCGTGGGCTGGCCGGCGGATCGTCAGTCGTCGCCGAGTCCGGGGGCGAGGCCGGGCACGTCCGGTGCGGCTGCCAGTGGGTTGTCGAGGAGGTCGCGCACGACACCCGCGCTGCCACCGCCGCGTCGGTCGGGCTCCGCGGCGGCCAGCAGCAGGCCGCCCGGCAGGTACTCGATGCCGGTGGCCGCACCGATCTCCTCCACGACGCTGAACTCGTGCCCGAGCGCCTCGAGGGGCGGCCCGTACGCGGCGACGAACGCCGGTTCCGCGGACACCGCGGGGGTGTTCCGCTGGCTGGCCCGGGGCGCGGCGATCGCCAGGGCGAGGTTCATGTCGCGGTCGATGCGGTTGACCAGGGTCTGCAGCACCGTCGTGATGATCGTGCTGCCGCCCGGGGAGCCGAGGGCGAGCACCGGCTCACCGTCGTGCAGCACGATCGTCGGCGCCATGCTGCTGCGCGGCCGCTTGCCCGGGGCGGGCAGGTTCGGCTCGGGCGTCATGGGGTCGGCGGCGGCGAAGGTGAAGTCGGTCAGCTCGTTGTTGAGCAGGAACCCGCGGCCGGGCACCGTGATCCCGCTGCCACCGGTCTGCTCGATCGTCAGCGTGTAGCTGGCGATGTTGCCCTCGGCATCGCCGACCGTGAGGTGCGTGGTGGAGGGGCCTTCCGTGCCCTCCCCCACCGTGAGCTCGCCCGCTGCCGGGCACGGGCCGTACTCGCCGTCCGGGTCGCCCGCCGTCGTCGGCTTCTCCAGCGCCGTGGCCGGGTCGATGGCGCAGACCCGCTCCGCGGCGAAGTCGTCGGAGAGCAGCTCGGCCAGGGGCACCTGGGTGTACGCCGGGTCGCCGACGTAGGCGTTGCGGTCCGCGAAGGCCAGCGCACTGGCCTCCAGGTAGTGGTGCAGCACCGGCACGGCGGGCAGCTGACCGAGGTCGAACGGCTCCAGGATGTTCAACGCCTCGCCGACGGTCGACCCACCGCTGGACGGCGGGGCCATCCCGTAGACCTCGAGCCCCCGGTACCCGACCATGGTCGGCTCCCGCAGCGGGGCGTCGTACAGCGCCAGGTCGACGTCCTCGAGCAGCCCCGCGCGGACGTCCTCGACGCCCTCCGCCTCGGGCGGGTCCTGGGCCGTCCGCACGATCTCGCCGGCCAGCTCCCCGGAGTAGAACGGCTCCACGCCCTCGTCCGCCAGCAGCCGGTAGGTCTCCGCTAGGTCGGGGTTGGCGAACACCGACCCCACCTCGGGCAGGGCCCCGCCCGGCAGGAACAGCTCGGCACTGGGCTCGAACGTGCGGAACTTCTCCTCGTTCTCCGCGGTCTGCTGCCGGAACGTCTCGTCGACGACGAAGCCCTCGTCGGCCAACTGGATCCCGCCCTGCAGCGCGTCCGCGAGCGACCAGGTGCCGAACTCCGCCAGGGCCGTCGCCCAGGTCTGCGGCGTGCCGGGCGTGCCCACCGAGAGCCCGCTCGCCACCGCCTCGGCGAACGGCAGGGGCTCCCCTGCCTCGTCGAGGAAGGCGCCCGCGCCCATCGCCAGCGGCGCGGTCTCCCGGCCGTCGATCGAGGTGACCGCTCCGGTGTCGGCGTCGTAGTAGAGGAAGAAGCCCCCACCGCCGACCCCGGCCGAGTAGGGCTCCGTCACACCCAGCGCCGCGGCCGCGGCGACGGCTGCGTCCGCCGCGTTCCCGCCGGCGGCCAGGACCTCCAGCCCGACCCGGGTGGCGTCGGCGTCGACCGTGGCCACCGCTCCCCCGGTGCCGACTGCCCACGGGCGCTTCTCCGGCAACGGGTCGACCGGCGCGGCGCTCGCGGGCCCGCCGGCCGCGAGGGCGCCGGCAGTCAGCGCGGTGAGGGCGACCAGGGTGGTACGCGGACGCAGCATGGAGACTCCTCGGGCGTCATCGATGCGCAGGCCCACATCGGACACCCTCCGAGCTCATCGCGCCACCCCTCCGGCGGCACCGGACGTGTTCCGGGAACTGCGCTCCTCACCGCACGCCGGTGCTCGAGCTGCGATCCCGCGGCAGGTCCCGGAAGAACGCGCGGACGTCGTCGACGAACAGTGCGGGTTGCTCCATCGCGAGGAAGTGGCCGCCCCGCCCGGCCTCGGTCCATCGAGCGACAGCGTGGTCCCGCTCGGCGAAGGTGCGGACGGTGACGTCGTGCGCGGACAGGAGGAAGCCCGTCGGGACGGTCCCTCGCTCCGGCGCCCAGTCGCTGGCGTCCTCGCCGTCGGCCTCCCAGTCGCCCGCCCCCCACGCCACCGGGTTCATCGCCTCGAAGTAGACCTGCGCCGACGACCCGGCAGTGGCGGTGTACCAGTAGATGGAGACCCCGGTCAGGAGGCGATCGCGGTCGACCGTGTCCTCGAGGAGGCCGGAGTCGGGCAGATCGGACAACCGCTGGAACACCTCGACCACCCAGGCCAGCTGGCCGGCCGGGGAGTCGGTGAGGGCGTAGGCCAGCGTCTGCGGCGACTTCGACTGGATCTGCAGGTAGCCGTCGTTGTAGGACTGCATGCGCTTCCAACGCTCCCGATCATCCCCGGAGAGGGTGTCCACCTCGCCGTCGTCGGCGGGGAAGGTGATCGCGGCGTTGAGGTGGACACCGATCACCCGGTCGGATGCCACCTGCCCGAGCTCCGCTGCGACGAACGACCCCGTGTCCCCGCCCTGCACGCCGTAGCGGTCGTGGCCGAGGTCGGCCATGAGCGTCGCCAGGACCCGTGCGGTCCGCTCGGCGTTCATCCCCGGGCCGGCCAGCGGCGTCGAGAACCCGAAACCGGGCAGCGACGGGATCACCAGGGTGAAGGCGTCGGCCGGGTCCATGCCATGCGACCGGGGGTCCGACAGGGGACCGACGACGTCGAGGAAGTCAGCCACCGTGCTCGGCCAGCCGTGCAGCAGGAGCAGCGGGGTCGCGTCCGGTTCTGGAGAGCGGACGTGGATGAAGTGCAGCCGCTGCCCGTCGACCTCGGTGACGAACTGCGGCAGTACGTTGAGCCGCGCTTCGGCGGCCCGCCAGTCGAAGTGGTCACGCCAGTAGGCGGTGAGCTCCTGCAGGTAGGCCTGGGGGACGCCGCGGCTCCAGCCCACACCGGGGAGGTCGCCGGGCCAGCGAGTGGCCGCCAGCCGCGCGGAGAGGTCGTCGACCTGCTCCTGTGGGATGGCGATGCCGAAGGGGCGGATGTCCAGCCGGGGGGTCGTCACGCCGGGGACGTTAGGGGCCACCTAGGACAGGACGGTTCCTAAGGAACTGGCATCCTCGAGGGCGTGCTCGAGACATCCGCTCGGCTGCTCCGGCTGCTGGCGCTCCTGCAGGCCCACTCCGAGTGGTCCGGCGCCGATCTCGCCCAGCGGCTGGAGGTCAGCACGCGCACCGTCCGGAGGGACGTTGAGCGGCTGCGTGAGCTCGGCTACCCGGTGCACGCGATCCAGGGCACGGCCGGGTACCGGCTCGGTGCGGGGGCGGCTCTCCCGCCGTTGCTCCTCGACGACGACGAGGCGGTCGCCGTCGTCGTCGGGCTGCGGACGGCCGCCGCGAGCTCGGTCGCCGGGGTGGAGGAAGCGGCGCTGCGGGCTCTGCAGAAGCTCGAGCAGGTGCTGCCCGCCCGGCTGCGCCACCGGGTGCGGTCGCTCCAGGAAGCCACCGTCCGGGCCGGCACCGCCCCCGGCCCGCAGGTGACCGCCGAGACGCTCGTGGCGATCGCGGACGCCATCCGCCGCCACGAGTGCCTGCGGTTCGACTACAGCAGTCCGCGAACCGGGCAGACGACCCGGACCGTCGAGCCGCACCGCCTCGTCAGCTTCGGCCGGAGCTGGTACCTGGTCGCCTGGGACCCCGACCGCCGCGACTGGCGCAGCTTCCGTGCCGACCGGATGTCCCCGCGGTCGCCCAACGGCTCGCGGTTCACCCCGCGGGAGCCGCCGGACGGTGACGTCGTCGCCTGGCTGTCCCGTCAGCTGTCGGCCCGGACCTGGCCGTACCGGGCGACGGTGCGGCTGCACGAGCCGGCGGCGGCGGTCGCCGACAAGGTCTGGCCGGGCATGGGGGTGGTGACGGCCGTCGATGCTGCCAGCTGCCTGTTCACCGTCGGCGCCGACGACCCCACCACCCTGGTGTGGATGCTCACCTCGGTCGACGCCGACTTCACAGTGCTCGACGGGCCTCCGGAGCTCACCGCGGCCCTGCACCGGCAGTCGCAGCGCTGTGCGGCTGCGATCGCCGAGCTCCCGGCTGACGCACGCACGGGCGAGATCGACTGACGGCCGCCCGCGGACGCAGTGGTCCGCGGGCGGCCGCGTCAGTCGTCCGTGGGTGTGGTCGAGGTGACGGCCTCCGACAGGTCGACGACGGGGAGGTAGACCCGGGCGCCTTCGTCCATAAACTCGGCGGACTTCTCCGCCATCCCCAGCTGGAGCGCCTCGTCCGCGGCGACGCCCTTGGCCGCGGCGTAGGCCCGCACGTCCTGGCTGATCCGCATGGAGCAGAAGTGCGGGCCGCACATCGAGCAGAAGTGCGCGGTCTTGGCCGCACCGGCCGGCAGCGTCTCGTCGTGGAAGTCGCGGGCCGTCGTCGGGTCAAGGGAGAGGTTGAACTGGTCGGTCCAGCGGAACTCGAACCGCGCGTCGGACAGTGCGTCGTCCCAGGCCTGCGCCCCGGGGTGCCCCTTGGCCAGGTCCGCGGCGTGGGCGGCAATCTTGTAGGTGATGACGCCGTCCTTGACGTCGTCCCGGTCCGGCAGCCCCAGGTGCTCCTTGGGGGTGACGTAGCAGAGCATCGCGGTGCCGTACCAGCCGATCATCGCCGCGCCGATGGCGCTGGTGATGTGGTCGTAGCCCGGCGCGATGTCGGTGGTCAGCGGGCCCAGGGTGTAGAACGGCGCCTCGTCGCAGACCTCCAACTGGAGGTCCATGTTCTCCTTGATCTTGTTCATCGGCACGTGCCCCGGACCCTCGACCATCACCTGGACATCGTGTTCCCAGGCGATCCGGGTCAGCTCACCCAACGTGCGCAGCTCGCTGAACTGGGCCTCGTCGTTGGCGTCGGCGATGCACCCGGGGCGGAGGCCGTCGCCGAGGGAGAAGGTGACGTCGTAGGCGGCCATCAGTTCGCACATCTCGCGGAAGTGCGTGTAGAGGAAGTTCTCCTGGTGGTGGGCCAGGCACCAGGCCGCCATGATCGAGCCGCCGCGGGACACGATGCCGGTCTTCCGGTTCGCCGCCAGCGGGACGTAGCGCAGCAGCACCCCGGCGTGCACGGTGACGTAGTCGACGCCCTGTTCGAACTGCTCCACGAGCGTGTCCCGGTAGGCCTCCCAGGACAGGTCCTCGGCCTTGCCGTTCACCTTCTCCAGCGCCTGGTAGATGGGCACGGTGCCGATCGGGACGGCGCTGTTGCGGATGATCCACTCCCGGGTGGTGTGGATGTTGCGGCCGGTCGAGAGGTCCATGACGGTGTCGGCGCCCCAGCGGGTGGCCCAGGTCATCTTGTCCACCTCCTCCTCGATGGAGGAGGCGACCGCACTGTTGCCGATGTTGGCGTTGATCTTGACGAGCAGGTTGCGGCCGATCGCCATCGGCTCGGACTCCGGGTGGTTCACGTTGGCCGGCAGCACCGCGCGGCCGCGGGCGATCTCGCTGCGGACGTGCTCGACGGAGACCCCCTCCCGCAGCGCCACGAACTCCATCTCGGGGGTGACCTGGCCGCGGCGGGCGTAGGCGAGCTGGGTGACCGTCGTCCCCGGCAGGCCGCGGCGGGGACGGTGGGCGGCAGCGAAGACGCTGTCCAGGTCCCGGGTGTCACCCGGGCGGCGCCCGTTGTCCACCGGCTGCACCGCGCGGCCCTCGTAGCTCTCCGTGTCGGCGCGCTCGGTGATCCAGTCCTCCCGGTGCCGGGGCAGCCCGGCCCGGATGTCGGTGTGCACCGCCGGGTCGGTGTACGGGCCCGAGGTGTCGTAGAGCACCACGCTGTCGCCGGTGGACAGCTGCACCTCGCGCATCGGGACCCGCAGGTCCGGGCGGCTGCCCTGCAGGTGGGTCTTGCGGGAGCCGGGGAACTCGGTGCCCTCGGTCTGTGGCCGGTGCTGGACGTCCGTCATCAGGGGTTCCTCCCTACGCCGGTGTTAACCGGATCAGGTGCGAACGGTCAGCGGCCGGTCCTGCCGCCCTCTCAGCCTCGGTACGCGAGGCTCCCGCGGGTCGACACGGACCCTAGGCCCAAGCGGGTGCTCCTGCCCAGCCCTGACCCGGCGCGGTCGGGGATCGGACGACGGGGGGCGATCAGCCGGTCATGAAGCCGCTCTCGTAGGCAGCGATGACCGCCTGAGTGCGGTCCCGCGCACGGAGCTTGAGCAGCACGCTGCTGACGTGCGTCTTCACCGTCTCGCGGCTGAGGAACAGCTCGGTGGCGATCTCGGCGTTGGACAGCCCGCCCGCCACCAGCCGCAGCACGTCGGCCTCGCGGCCGGTCAGCTCCGGCAGTGCGGCCGGCCCTCGGGCGCGGGAGGGCGCGTGCGAGGCGATGAGCCGCCGGGTCAGGTCCGGGAGCACCAGGGTCGTCCCCCGGGCGACGACCCGGATGGCGTCGACGAGCGAGTCCGGCTCCGACCGCTTCAGCGCGAAGCCGCTCGCCCCGGCCTGCAGCGAACGGAACAGGTAGTCGTCGTCCTCGAACGTGGTCAGGACCAGCACGCGGGGGCGCTGCGGGTCACGGGCGACCAGCTCCGCGGTCGCCGCGATGCCGTCCATGTCGGGCATCCGGACGTCCATGAGGACGACGTCCGGATCGGTGTCGGCCGCGACGGCCAGCGCCTCCCGGCCGGTGCCGGCATCGCCCACGACGGCCAGGTCGGGCTCGCTCTCCAGGATCACCCGCAGCCCGGAGCGGACGAGCACGTCGTCGTCCACGAGCAGCAGCCGCAGGGCGGTCACGCCGCACCCGACAGCGGCAGGGTGACACACAGGTCGAACCCGCCGGCCGGCGTCCGTCCGGCGGTGAGCGTGCCGCCGACGGCGGTCGCCCGCTCCCGTAGGCCGGCCAACCCGCGGCCGCCGCCGGGGCCCGGGCGGCCGTCGTGCTGGGAGACCGGTTCGTTGCACACGCGGACGACGAGGGTGTCCCCGCTGCGGACGACCTCGGCGACCGTCCGCGGGGTGCCCGCGTGCCGCAGCACGTTCGTCGTCCCCTCCTGGACCACCCGGTAGGCCAGCTCCTGGACACCGGCGGGCACGTCGTCGACGTCGCCGCCCACCACGAGCTCGACGGGCAGGCCGCCGTCGCGGAGTCCGGCAAGCAGGTCCTCGAGGTCGTCCAGCGACGGCGCGGCGAACGGGGCGGGGTCACGGCCGCCGTCCTCGGCACGGAGCACGGTGAGCACCCGGTCGAGCTCCGCGAGCGCGGTCCGGGTGTTCGTCTCGATGTGCCCCAGCGCCTGGCGCGCGAAGTCGGCCTGCAGCGGCCGCTCGCCGACGGGCGTCAGGGTGCGGCGGGCGGCGGTGGCCTGCAGCAGGCTGGCGGTCAGCGCATGACCGATGGTGTCGTGCAGGTCGCGGGCCAGCCTGTTCCGGTCGGCCAGCCGCCGGGTGCTCTGCTGCAGCGCGGCGATCCGCTGTTCGGGCGCGGTGCCGAGCAGCCGCGGCGCCACGGACGCGGACAACCGCACCAGCAGGTCGAGCCCGGCCAGGACGAGGACGACGTCGAGGACCATGAGCGCCAGCAGCGGGAGCGCGTTGAGCGGGTTCCACTCGATCTCCCAGCCGAGGGCGACGAAGACGGCGCCGCCGAACAGCAGGGTGGTGGACGCGGCGAGGCCGAGGAGCACGCGGGCCCCGAGCCAGCCCAGGGCCCGCCAGGTGTCGGCCGCGAAGACCAGCCGCCGCAGCCGGCGGACGACGCCGCGCCGGTCGCGGACCCGCTCACCGGCCGGGACGTCGACACCGAGCAGCCTGCGGGCCAGCCGGCGCTCCATCTCGGCCAGGGAGCGGGTCACTGCGAGCACCAGCAGGACGAGCAGCACGCCGACGCCGTAGACCACGGCCACCACCGAGCCGACCAGCCCGGCGTACAGCACCAGGTACAGCGCGCCGAGGGGCAGGCTCGCCAGCGCGTAGAGGGCCCGGCCTCGCCAGCCCGGGCGGGCGGCGGCCAGCACCATCCGCAGCCGGGCGGCGAGCTCGGTCGCCGAGCGTGAGGAGGTCATCGGGGGCACCGATCGATCGTGGCGGATCGTCGCGCCCGGCGGCTCCCCTGTGCGCGCCCCGTTCGCCTCCCCCACGTGGGGGACGCTGCTCGGCACCGTGGGGTGATCCGCCCGGGCCGATGGGCCCGACACGCTCCGTGTCATGACTGCACCCCTCCCGTGGCGGCGACGCCGTCACGCCCCCGACGGGCCGCGACCATGATCCAGGTGCGCGGCCTCACCAAGGAGTACGGCACCGCGTCCGTGCGTGGGACCAGCACCGTCCGGGCCGTCGACGACCTGACCTTCGACGTCCAGCCGGGCAAGGTGACCGGCTTCCTCGGTCCGAACGGCGCGGGCAAGTCGACCACGATGCGCATGGTCCTCGGCCTCGACCGGCCCACCGCCGGCTCCGCCCTGGTGGCCGGCCGGCCCTTCGCCACGCTGGCCGAGCCGCTCCGGACGGCCGGTGCCCTGCTCGACGCGGGCGCCGTCCACCCCGGGCGCAGCGGGCGCGACCACCTGCGGGTCGCCGCCCGCACGCACGGCATCCCGCTGCGCCGGGTGGACGACGTCGTCGACCAGGTGGGGCTCGGCCCCGCGGCCCGGCGGCGGGTGCGCGGCTACTCCCTGGGCATGCGCCAGCGGCTCGGCATCGCGACCGCGCTGCTCGGTGACCCCGCCGTCCTGCTGTTCGACGAGCCGATGAACGGCCTCGACCTGGACGGGGTCCGGTGGATCCGCCGGCTGGTGCGCGGGCTGGCCGACGAGGGGCGGACGGTGCTGCTGTCCAGCCACCTGATGAGCGAGATGGAGCAGACCGCCGACCACCTGGTGATCATCGGCCGCGGCCGGCTGATCGCCGACGCGTCGATGCAGGAGGTCATGCGCGGGCAGGGTGCGCAGCGGCAGGTCCGGGTGCGGACCCCGTCGCCCGACGCCCTGGTCGGCGCCCTGCGCCGCCGACGGCTGCAGGTGCACCCCACCGAGGACGGCGACCTGCTGGTCGAGGGCACGACGGCGGAGACCGTCGGCGACGTCGCCCTGGAGACCGGTGTCGCGGTGCACCGACTGGCCGAGGAGCACTCCTCGCTGGAGCAGGTCTACCTCGACCTCACCGGCGACAGCGTCCAGTACCGGGTCGCCGTCGCGCCCGAGCCGGCCGGGCTGGTGCAGCGATGAGCGCGGCGGAGCTCGCCGTCCCGACGACGGGGACGGCGACCACCGAACCGGGGACGGCGCCCGTCTTCCGGCGCGCCGCCGGGGCCGAGTGGCTGCGACTGCGCACGGTCCGGACGACGTGGTGGTGCCTGCTGGCGGCCGCGGTCACCGTCGTGGGCATCGGCGCCACCGCGGCCTTCGACGAGGCGACCGGACCGGCCGACCCGTTGACCGGCCTGCCGGCGACGTTCGCCGGTGAGTTCGGCGTCCTGCTGGGCCAGTTCGCGCTGCTGGTGCTGGCCCTGCTCGCGGTCACCCAGGAGTACGCCAGCGGGTCGATCGGCCCGACCCTGCAGTGGACGCCGCGCCGCGGGGTGCTGCTGGCCGCCCGGGTCACCGTGCCGGTCGTCGTCGCCACGGTGGCCGGGGTGCTCCTCGCGCTGGTCGCCGACGTGGCCGCCTGGCTCATCGCGCCCGACCTGACCCTGACCCTGGCCGACCTGGCCGACAGCCTCGGCCGGGTCGCGGCGGTGCTGGCCGCCGGGAGCGTGCTGGCGGTCGGCGTCGGCCTGCTGCTGCGCAGCACCGCCGGGGCACTGGCCACGGTCTTCCTGCTCCAGCTGGTGCTGCCGGCCCTGCTGCCCGGCTTCGGTGTCGAGTGGATGGCCGACCTCGGGGAGCTGCTGCCGGGGACGGGTGCCGTCTGGATGCTCCTCGGCGAGCCGGACATGACGGCGGCTGCGGCAGCGACGCTGCTGGTCGGCTGGTCCGGGGCGGCGCTCGCCGCCGGCGGCTGGTCACTGCTGCGCCGGGACGCCTCGTAGCTCGCGCGGTCGGTCCACCGGCCACGACACGGGCGGCGGCCGGGGGCTCCCCCGGCCGCCGCCTGCGAGTCGTGCCTCAGACCGACGTGGACAGGCTGCGCACGCTGCTGGTCGTCGTGAGGGCCAGCCGGCGGCTGATCCGCAGCCCCTGGTCGGCCAGGGCGAACGTCGCCTCGATGACGTCCTCGGGCCGCACCAGCGCCGCCGGCACGATGCCGCGGACGATGGTCGTGATGCTCTGGACGACCCCGGCGACGGCGTCCTCGCCACTGGCGGCGGCCTCCTGCAGCTGACGCCGGGCGCGCTCCTGCTCCTGGTCGCGCAGTTCGGCGAGCAGGCCGGCGCGGGCCTGCTCGAGCACCCGCTCGACCTGCTGGCGCTCCTCCGTGCCGTCGGGCCCGGACGCCACCAGCTCGCCCGCGACCAGCCGCCGGGCACGCTGCGCCACGTCCTCCTGGGTCCGGGCCAGCTCCCGGAGCTCGACGTCCGAGCCCGTGGACGCCCCTGGGGCGACCCGCTCCTCGGCCTCGGGTGCAGCAGAGCCGGGCTCGTCCTTGGTCGCCTGGCTGGCCTTCGTCGTGCTCGTCGGTCCGGTCATGAGGTGCTCCTCCTGTGCTCGGTCCATCGGGACCCCCAGGCTCGGCTCGGCAGGTGAACGTCCGGGGGGCCGTGGGGGGACGACCGGCGAGTCCGCTCCGAACTCGGGCGCCGCCCAGGCGTGTCGTCCGGTGTGTCGAGGGCCTGCGCCGGCGCTCAGCCGCCCGCCGACGGGTCCACCCGCACGGGCTGGTGCGGGAGCCTGGCCGGCGCCCGCCGGTCGAGCAGCGCCACCACCGCCATGTGCGGGACGGTGAGGCCGAGGAGGACGGCCAGCGCGCCGGCCGTCCAGTCGGGTCGTTGCGCACTGAGGACGAGGAGCGCGATGCCGGCGAGGGCCACCCCGGTGGGGACCGCGGCCGCTGTGGCGTAGCGGAGCAGCGGGACGCCGAGCCGGCCGGCCGCCAGGTCCTCGCCGTTGCGGGGGTCGACCGCGAGCAGGCGCCCGATGTGGCGGACGGCGTGCCAGCCACCGAAGTACGCGCCGAAGGCCGCAGCCGGCGGAGCAAGGGTGAACAGCGCGGCCAGCAGGCCGGCCTCGGCCGCCCATCCGGGCCGGCCGCGGGCCAGCGCACCGGACACGGTGCCGAGGAGGGCCACGCCGACGACGGCGAGCGCAGCCTGCCGGACGCCGGGTGTCAGCAACCCCGGCAGCTCCGGGGACAGCGCCGCCAGCACCCGGTCGGCCTCCTCGGGCCACCGGGCGAGCGGGACGGCGATGGGCAGCCCGCCCAGGCCCACGACGGGTGCGACGTCCCGCAGCGCAGGCCGCCACGGGGTCCCCGACCGCTCGGCGTCGAACGCCACCTCACCCATGCCGAAGTGCACCGCGGAGACGACGAACAACAGCAGCAGGCTCACCACCGGGGTCACCAGGAGGGCGCCCAGTGCGACCAGTGCGGTGACGGCGTAGCCGACCAGGACGCCCGGGCGCAGCATCCGCCCCGGTCGCCCGGCGACCCAGTCCGGGACCAGGTGGTCGACCGCACCGTGCGGCAACCCGACCAGCACCCCGACGGCCAGGACGCCCAGTCCCCATGCCGAGAGCTGGTCGGGCAGCAGCACGGCCGCCCCGACGACCGCGCCGACGACCCCGACCGACAGCCGGGTCGTCAGCGCGGTCACCCGCAGCGGTGCGCGTGCCGTCACGACGCCCCCCGGCGGATCAGGCAGCCCGACCGGGAGCCGCCACGTCGGTGATGCCGCCGCGGGGCATGGTGACGTCGGAGGCGACGGCCTCGTCGTGGCCCTCGTGCTTGCTCACCTTCCGGGCGATGACCGCCAGCAGGATGCCGTAGACGACCTTGGAGGTGATGTCGGCGACGGTGTAGGTGATCTGCCGGGCGACCACGCCGTCGGCGGAGTCCCAGATCGCCGGCATCAGGTAGGCGCCGGGGTAGAGCATCCAGGAGACCAGCAGCAGCCACCACACGGCCTTGACCAGCGGGCGGACCTCCGCGGGCAGCCGGCCGACGTTGCCGTACACGGTGCGGTACACCAGAGCCAGGATCACCAGGAAGAACACCGTGCTGATCGAGCCCCAGATCCAGAACGGCGCGCTGCGCTCGACCTCGTAGAACTGGCCGGCGTAACCGGTGTAGATCATCCCCAGCCCGGCGACGGTGAAGACGATCCAGCCGCGGCGGAACGCCGCACCGGTCACCCCCAGGACGATCAGCATCTGCAGCAGCAGCACCGGGACGTCGATCGTCCAGTTCATGTACCGGTAGCCGTTGGAGAACAGTGCGCCGGTCGAGCTGAACGCCTCGCCGTCCCAGCTGAAGGCGCTGTCCCACCTGAGGGAGATGACCAACAGCTCCAGGAACGCCGACAGCATCACGACCGCGGACAAGGTGGAGGACAGCTGGTACCGGGGCAGCGAGTTCTTGCTGGTCAGCAGGAAGTAGACCAGGCCCGCGGCCATCGCGGCGTAGCCGAGGGTGAAGACGTGGGACACGATCGTGTACTGGAAGAAGTCGTAGGTGAAAGTGTTCTCGACGTTCACGTCGTCTCCTGATCGGGAAGGCGGTGTCGTCGCTCTTCTGCCGTCGGCGGCACGGCGGATGCAGGCCGACTGCCCAGGACCGTGCGCCGAGCCCGCCCGGCGACGCGCGTTAGGCGGGCAGGATGCCGCGCTCGTACGCGGCCGCGACGGCGGCGGCCCGGTCGGTCACGCCCAGCTTGGTGAACACGTGCACCAGGTGCGTCTTCACCGTGGCCTCGCTGACGAACAGGCTCGCGGCGATCGCCCGGTTGGGCGTGCCCTGGGCGACCAGCCGCAGGACCGCCACCTCCCGCTCGGTCAGGTCCGTCCCGGGCGTGCCGCGCATCCGGGTGACCACCTGCGTGGCCACCGCAGGGGACAGCACCGACTCCCCGTCGGCCGCGGCATGGACGGCGGCGACCAACTGGTCGCGGGGGGCGTCCTTGAGCACGTAGCCGGTGGCCCCGGCCTCGAGTGCCGCGCGCACGTCCCGGGCGGTGGCGAAGGTGGAGAGGACCAGGACCCGCACCGGGTCATCGCACAGCGCGACGATCGCGTCCAGCCCGTCGCCCCGGGGCATCCGCAGGTCCAGCAGCAGGACGTCCGGCCGGAGCGCGCGCACCAGGGCGACCGCCGCCACCCCGTCCCCGACCTCGCCGACCACCTCGACGTCCGGCACCGCGGTGAGCATGCCGCGCAGACCGTCGCGCACCACCGGGTGGTCGTCGGCCAGCACCACCCGTACGGTGCGCCGCTCAGCCACGGGTCACCGGCAGTCGCAGCGAGACCGCCGTCCCACCGCCCGGCTCGGACTCCACCAGCACCTCGCCGCCGACCCGCTCGGCTCGCTGCCGCATGCCGCGCAGGCCGAACCGGGCCCCCGCCGTCCCGGCGCGGTCCGATCCAGTCGCCGGGAAGCCCACCCCGTCGTCCCGGACGTCCAGGAGCACCTCGTCGTCGAGGAAGGACAGCGTGACCCCGACGCGGGAGGCCCCGGCGTGCCGGGTGACGTTCGCCAGCGACTCCCCCGCCACCCGCAGGAGGACGGCCTCGGCGTCGTCGGGCAGGGGCCGGGCGGCGCCGGTGACGACCAGCTCGGCGCGCGCACCGGTGCGGGTCACCCAGTCCCGCACCAGCCGGTCCAGCGCGGCCGGTGCGTCGGCGTCGTCCAGCTGGGACGGCAGCAGCCCCTCCACGGACCGCCGGGCCTCCACCAGGGCGGAACGGGCCAGCTCGGTCGCCGCTTCCACCCGCTGCGCGACGGCTGCGGGGGCGGCGTCGTCGGTGACCGCCTGCAGCTGGGTGACCACTCCCACGAGGCTCTGCGCGATGGTGTCGTGGATCTCCAGGGCCAGCCGCTCCCGCTCCTCGTGCCGGCCCGCCTCCCGGGCGCGCTGGAGGAGCGCCGCGTGCAGCTCGGCGTTCTCGGCCAGCGCCTCGGCCAGCCGGGCGTTGGTCCGCTCCAGCTCGTCGATGGTGGCGACCCGCGCCGCGGCGAGCGCGTGCTCGTCGCGCTCCATCCGGACGAAGAACAACACGAGCCCCGCGTTGAGCGCGAACAGCCCCAGGAAGGCAGCGGCCTGGGTCCGGTCGGCCGGTGGCAGGCCGCCGGACTGCGAGCCGGCCAGGGTGAGCGCGGTGAGCAGCACGAGCGGGGTCACCAGCCGCCGCGGCGCGTGTTCGACCGTGTCGAAGTAGCCGATGAAGGCGAAGGCCCCGAAGAACGGGTTGATCCAGACCAGGACGAAGGCGGCGACGGTGCGGGCGCTCACGTAGGCCGCGCTGAGCCGGTCCGGGCCGCCCGGGCGGCGGTCCCACCGGCGGTCGACCACCCAGGCGTGCCCGGCCGCGATCGCGCCGACCAGCACCGCCGCGGTCGTCCACGCCGCCGGCCCCCGGTCGAACAGGTGCATCGAGGCGGCGGCGAGCACGGTGGCCAGGGCGAGGACCAGGTAGGGGCCGCGCCGGAGCAGGAAGCGCCACCGCACCTGGACGGCGGCCCCCGGAGCGGTCACCGGTGCCTCCCCTCCCACAGCCCGCACTGCCCGGAGCTCACTGCCAGCGGAAGCATCGCACCGCCAGGACCGCCAGCACGACAGCCCAGCCGGCGACGACCAGCACCTGCAGCAGCGTCGGCAGCTCTCCGGCCTGGGCCCGGTCCAACGCCAGCGCTGCCGCGCCGGTCGGCGTCGCGGCCACGACGTCGCGGACGAGCCCGCTCATCGCGCTCACCGGGTACCAGACACCGGCGGTGAACATGAGCGGGAAGAAGACGACGGTGCCCACGGTCGAGGCGGCCCGGGAGGAGGGCGCCGTCCCGGAGACCAGCGCCCCGATGGTGAAGACGGCGACCAGGGCGAGCAGGTAGGACAGCGCCCAGGCCGGCAGGGCGGCGGGCAGCGGGACGCCGAACGCCAGCCGGCCGACGGCGAGCACGAGGACCACCGACACCAGCACCGTGGCCGCGTGCAGCGCGACCTGGGCACCGAGCACGTGCGCGGCCCGGGCCGGGGTGGTGGCGATCCGACGCAGCACCTGGCGTTCCCGGTAGGCGCTGATCACCGCCGGCATCGCCGTGACCCCGGCCATGATCGCGGCCAGCAGGCAGGAGACCGGCACGTAGGCGGCCACGAAGCTGACCCCGCCGAACTCCGCCGACGGCTCGTCGAACCCCGGGACCAGGCCGAGGACGACCAGCAGCAGGGTGGGGAACATCAGGATCCAGAACAGCGAGCCGGGCTCGCGCAGGAACAGTCGGGTCTCGGTGGCCAGGACGGCCCGGCCCGGGCGGGCCCGACGGCTGCCGGTGGGGCGGGTGGCGGTCACGCGGACTCCTGCAGGGTGGGGGCCGCATCCTGGCGGCGGACGAGGTCGAGGTAGGCGTCGTCGAGGGTGGTGGCGGAGACCCGCAGGCCGACCGGCTCCACGCCGCGGGTCTGCAGTGCGTGGAGCACCGCGAGAACGCCGTCGTCGGTGCCGACGACCTCGAGCCGGTCACCCCGCCGTTCGACCCCACCGACACCGGACAACCCGGACAGCGCCGCCGCGGCGAGGACGTCGGCGGGAACGGTGAAGGACATGACCGTCGAGTTCGCCGAGCAGGCGACCACCTGCTCGGGCGTCCCCTCGGCGACGACGCGGCCGGCGGCCATGACGGCGATCCGGTCGCAGAGCTGCTGGGCCTCCTCCATCAGGTGGGTGACCAGCACGACCGTGGTGCCGCCGTCGCGGACCTCGCGCACCAGCTGCCAGGTGTCCCGGCGGGCCTCCGGGTCCAGGCCGGTGGTCAGCTCGTCGAGCAGCACCACCCGGGGCCGGCCGACGAGGGCGGTGGCGATCGCCAGCCGCTGCTGCTGGCCACCGGAGAGGTGGGCGTACCGGGTGTCCGCGACCTGCCGCAGGCCGAGGCGCTCGAGGAGCTCGACCGGATCAGCGGGGTCGTCGTGGAAGGAGGCCACCATGGCCACCGCCTCACGGGCGGTGAGCTTGGCCTGCAGCCCGGAGCTCTGCAGCTGCACACCCAGCACGCGGGTGACGGCGCGCCGGTCCTGCCAGGGCACGTGCCCGGCCACGCGGACCGTGCCGTGGTCGGGACGGGTGAGCCCGGCGATGCACTCGACCGTCGTCGTCTTGCCGGCGCCGTTGGGCCCGAGCACGCCGACGATCTCGCCGTCGTGCACGTCGAGGTCCACGTGCTCGACGGCCACGGCGGAGCGGTACGTCTTGCGGAGGTCGCGGACCTCGATCAGCGGCATGGCACGACACTGGCAACGGCGCCGCGCCGTGCCATCGACCGACCGGCTGGAACCATCTCCACCGATCGGCGCCCGGAGCGGCTCTCCGGCGCGGCGGCGGGCAGCGATGACTTCCGCGGCCCGGGCGGGTCCAAGGGGCAACGCCGACCGATTCGACTGGAGACCCTGTGCCCGACACCACCACCCGCGAGCACCTGTGGGCGGCCGCCCACGCTGAGCGCGCCGCCCTGGCCGACGACCTGGCCGAGCTGGACGAGGGGCAGTGGACGCAGCCCTCGCTGTGCGGGCGGTGGAGCGTCCAGGAGGTGGTGGCCCACCTGAGCGCAGCAGCCAGCACCGGGCGGGCACGCTGGCTGGTCAGCATGATCGGTGCGCGCTTCGACGCCGACGTGCACAACGCCCGACGGCTGACCGAGCACCTCGGCTCCACCCCCACCGAGACGCTGCAGCGCTTCCGCACGGTCGTCGACAGCACCACCGCCCCGTCCGGGCACACCGCCGCCTGGCTCGGCGAGGTCGTCGTCCACGCCCAGGACGTTCGCCGCCCGCTCGGTCTGCCCGGCCGGCCCCCGGTGCCCGTGGTCACCGAGGTCGCCCGCTTCTACGCCGCCCGGGACTTCGCCGTGAACAGCCGCACGGCCGCCGCCGGCCTGCGCCTCCAGGCCGACGACGGGCCCTTCGCGGCGGGTGAGGGCCCGTTGGTCACCGGCACGACCTTGGCCCTGACGATGGCCATGGCCGGACGCGCGGCCTTCTGCGAGGACCTGACCGGCCCCGGCGTGCGTGTGCTGCGAGAACGGTGCGCACGCCCCTGAGCCACGGGGAACCGCCGGACCACGTGGGGACGTTGTCCCGGGAGCCGGCACACCACCCTGGACGAGGAGCGCCATGACCACCCCGCTGCCGACCGGCCCCGCCGGCGCCCTGGACGTGCGGGCCGACGACGAGGTGACCTGGCTGCTCTCGCTCGACCCCACGGTGATCGCCGTCCTCGGTGGCGTGCTGGTGACGTTCCTGCTGATCGCCGTGCTGGCCGGGTGGCTGGTCGTCCGGCGGGTCCGGCGCAGCCCACTGGTTGCCCGGAGCCGGGAGATCGCCGCACGCAGCCGTGAGCTGGGCATGCAGGGCGCCACCGCCGTCGCGGCCCGCCGCCTGCCCCCGGGGCAGCGGCGCTCCTGTGCGGAACTGCAGCTCGAGGTGTGCCGCGCCCGGGATCGGCTGCGTCGCCAGGTGGCGACCGCGCAGGCCGCCGGCGCCCACCTCGGCGAGATACCGGACCTGATGCCGTCGCTGGAAGCCGAGGGCAGCCGGTTGGAGCAGCGCCTGCGGCAACGGGCGCTGGTGCCCGAGCCGACCGTCCGGGACGACCTGGAGCTGGAGGCCCGGGCCCACCTCGACACGCTCGCCGACGTCTGCGACGCGGTGTTGCAGGCGGAGCGGGTGGCGTCGGCGACCAGGCGGCCGACCACCGAGGTCGCCGACGCGGTCACCGCGCTGCGTGCGCACACGACCGCCTACCAGGAGCTCACGTCCCCGCCGGTGGTGCCTCCGCTGTCCCCGACCACGCAGCCGACGCCCCCAGCCCGGGAGCCCACCCAGCGGTGAGCGGCCAGTCGTTGTAATCCGGCCGGTCGTGCCCACCGGCCGGCCGGATCGCAATGGCGGCCATGATCCACCGTTGGTGCGCGTCGAGGCCGTCCCCCGGCAGGACCGCCGCACCAGGTGGTCGAGGACCCATGAGCCTTCTCCTCCTGCATGGACTGAGAGTCCGGCGAGCAGGCCTCGGGTCGCCGTCCGGACGCGGAGCCGGCCCCAGCGGTCACTGCCCAGGGGTGGGTGCGACCGCTTGGAGCGCCGTCCAAAAGGCCGCTCGCACCGCACTGGCCCCCCACGCGTTGGGCTCGATCAGATCGCAGAACCACAGGCTGCGCTCGGCGGGGCGCGGCTCCCGCCGTGCCGGGTCGCCGGCGAGCAACCCGTGACCGTGGAAGAGATCGGCGATCTCGGCCACGGCGGCGCCGTGCTGGGCCGCCACGGCTCGCAGGCCGTCATTGAGCTCCTCGATCATCGCCACCGCCTCCGCCCAGGGCGGCAGGCCCAGCCGTGCGGCGTCACCGGTGCCGTCGCTCGGGTCGTAGACGGTGCCGACGATGATCCGGCCGGACGGGGCGAGGCGTCCGGCGATCTGGGGCAGCGCGTGCGCCAGGGCGGTCTGCACCCGGGTGATCACCTGGCGCGCGGCCGCTGTGTCCCCGTACGCCCCCAGGAGGTCGTTGCCCCCGATGGACATGGTCACGAGGGTGGGGCGCAGGCGGAGCTGCGCGAACCTGGCGAGCTGGGTGTCCAGGAGCGTGCGCGTGGTCGCGCCGTCCGTGGCGAGCAGGGAGAACACCGTGCTCGGGTCGGCGGTGCGCAGGTCGCGCCCCCGCCACTCGGGGAAGTCGTCATCGCGGTTGGCGAAGAGCAGGCTGGCCCCGCCGCGGCCTGGTCCGCCGGAGTAGTCGTCGATGGAGATCGAGTCGCCGAGCGCGACGTAGTGGGCTGCGGCGTCCGCCATCCGGCCATCGTCCGCTCGGCGTCGCGAGGCCGCCTCTCGGTGGACCCGGGCTGCCCTCAGCCGATGCGGTGCGCGACCGCCCAGCCAGGGTGCCCAGGCTGTTCGTGGCCGGGCGGAGCAGCATGGGCGCGAGCAGGCTCCCGCTGCGCAACCGGAGCCAGGCGAACAGGACTCCGGCGGCGCCGGTGAACACGCACGCGAACAGCACGGCCCCGGCTCGGAGGACCGGCCCCCGGCGAGGTCGTTCGCCGCCAGGGCGCTGATCGTGGGACGGATGTGCCAGATCCCGAAGACGGCCGCGGACATCGCGAGCAGTCGCCGGAGACGACCACCTCTCGCTCCCGGTGGCGGACCGTCGGTGGGGCGGCGGCCCTCAGGGGGCCTCCGGCGTCCGGCTCGAGTGCTTGCCCGCCGACCACCCGTGGTCCTGCAGGTGCTCACCGGCCCAGCTCAGCGGCGAGCGCTCCAACTCCGTGGCCATGGTGTCGTTCCACCGGTTCAGGAACCCGAAGTTGGCGATCACAGCAACGATCTCGACGACCTGCTCGTCGTCGAAGTGGCGCTGTAGCGCGACCATGTCCTGGTCGGTGACCGCGTTCGGTGTCAGTCCGGCCCCCCGCGCGACGCGCAGCGCGGCCCGCTCCGCCTCGGTGAACAGCGGGCTGGCCTCGAACTCCCACACAGCGGCCAGCTTCTCGGCATCGGCTCCTCGCTGCTCGGCCACATGGGAGGTGTGTGCCTGGCAGTAGGAACAGCCTGCGGCAGCAGACACGATCGTGGCGACCAGCTGCTTGAGCACACCACCCACCCGGCCATCAGCCATCACCACCGCATTGAGCCGGGCGAAGGCCGCCATGACCTCCGGATGACGGGCCATCGTCAGCGTGCTGTTGGGCAGTACCCCCAACGCGGTCTCCACCGCCTGGAAGGTCTCCTCGTACTGCGGCAGGTCCTCCCGCCGCAGCGGCTGGATCCTCGACATCAGCCACTCCCTTCACGTCGACAGCGAAACCTTAGCGCTGAGGCATGTTCGGCGTGGTCTGACGAGCGCCAGCCACCGAGGACGGCGATCCCTTCCGCGACTCTGATCCGGTCACGCCGCGGACGCGGACGGAGTCATGACGCGGATCGCGAGTGGGAGGGGCGCGGTCTGGGCCACATTGGCGCCGACTCCGGACCCGCCGCCCCCGCGAGAGCGGACGATCCGGCCTGCGCGACAGGGTCATCCGGCCGACGAGCCGCGGACATGGAAAGGTCCTCGTTGCAGGACACGCCACCCGGACGGGGTCACCGGCTCCGCTCCGTCCCCGGACCCAGAGGCGGTTGGCCGCAGTTGTTCTCCTTGAGTCGGCGCCTGGCAGGCGCACTCGTGCACGCGTACACAGCGAGCGGCTCCGTGCTCGCGCTGCTCATCGTGCTGGCTGCGTTCGACGGTCACGTGGTCATGGCCCTCTGGATCGGCCTGGTCGCACTCGTCGTCGATGGCACGGACGGGATGCTCGCCCGCGGCGCGCGGGTGAAGGAGACCATCCCCTGGTTCGACGGCGCCCGCCTCGACGACATCGTCGACTACCTGACCTACGTCTTCGCCCCCGTGGTCCTCCTCTGGACGACCGGGGCCCTGCCGGATGGCGCGGCCGGGTGGGTGCTGGCCGCCCTGCCGCTGCTCTCCTCCAGCTACCAGTTCTGCCGGGTGGACGCGAAGACCGATGACCACACGTTCCTCGGGTTCCCCAGCTACTGGAACGTCGTCGCCTTCTACGTCATCGTGCTCGAACTCGACCGGGTCACCGTCGCGACCATCCTGGTCGTCTGCTCGATCCTGGTGTTCGTGCCGGTGCGCTACCTGTACCCCTCACGCACTCAGACGTTCAGACCCCTCAGCCTGGTGCTCACCGCGATCTGGATCGGCACGTATGCGCTACTCCTCCTCCAGTTCCCGTCCGTGGACCCGATCGTGGTGACCGTCTCACTCGCCTACCTCGTGTACTACCTGGCGGTCAGCGGCTACCTCACCGTTGCTGCCAGGCGCCGCCGGCGCGGTCGTGCGGGCCGCGCCGAGACACGGGTGGACGCCGGCACACCCTGACCGCCGTCCGCTGCTGCACCCCGGACGTCGACCGCCGGACACTGCCGCAAGGGACTGTTCCCGCCTGCTCGGGCCGGAGCGCCCCTCCGCGTGCACGACCCGCACCGCCGTCCCCGGCGCCTGCCGGGCTGCCCTGTCGGTGGCCCCGGCCGCCACGGCACCGACGCGAGCGGCGCTGTCGTACTGGTCGATCCCTTCGGTCACGACCCCGTCACGAGCGGTTTCCTCGGTCCGGGGCGGCGGACTCACCCTCCTGCCGCGGCTTGGCCGGGACGATCCAACAGCTTCGCCAGCAGCGAGGACAACTGCAGCTGCTCCCCCTCGTCCAGGCGGCCGAGCCGGTCGTCGGGGAAGTCGAAGGCACGCCGGACGGCGCGGTGCTCGCGGCGCCCGGCCGGGGTGATCGAGACCTGCTTGACGCGCCGGTCCGCCGGGTCGGGCACCCGGGTCACCAGTCCGCGGGCCTCCAGTCGGGCGACGAGCTGGGTGACGTTGGACGGGTCGCAGAGCAGCTCGACGGCGAGCTCCCCCATCGACCGCTCCCCCATGGTCAGCTGGCCGAGCAGGCAGGCCTGGGCAGCGCTCAACCCGACCGCCTGCGCCGCACGGTCGTACGCCGCGTCGTAGGCGTACACGAAGTCCCACACCTGCTGCTGCAGCGTGCTCTCGTCGTCTGCCACGGCGCCCAGGTTACTTGATGGACTGAAGTAGTCGTGCCACCATGACGGCAGGAACTTGAGTGACTCAATCAATTGGAGGAGATCCAGATGGCGGTCGAACACGGGAGCACGGCGACCACCCGCGTCCTGGTCACCGGAGTGCGCGGGAAGACCGGCGCCCCACTGGCGGAGCTGCTCGTCGCCCGGCCGGGCGTCGAGGTGCTGGGCGGCAGCAGCAACCCGGAGACGGTCGACGTCGCCGGGGTCCGGCCGACCGAGTTCTCCTGGGACCGGCCGGCCGGCTGGCCAGCGGAGACCGACGGCGTCGACGCGCTCTACGTCGTCCGGCCCGATCGCGCGGACGCGCCGGAGCTGATCGGCGCGCTGCTCGAGGTGACGCCGCCCCGGGCGCACGTCGTCCTGCTGTCGGAGCAGGACGCCGACCACACCGGGCCGGCCGGGTGGGCGCCGCGGGCCGAACGGGCGGTGCGCACCGGCAGCCACAGCTGGACGGTGCTGCGGCCGAGCTGGTTCATGCAGGTGCTCACCGACCCGCGCTTCTACCTCGACCAGCTCACCGGCACCGACGAGCTGCCGTTCGCCAGTGGGGGCGCGAGCCTCGCGTGGATCGACGCCCGGGACATCGCCGCCGTGGCCGAGCGAGCACTGCTCGACGAGGGGCACGCCGGTCAGGTGTACGAGCTCACCGGTCCGGCGGCGCTCTCGCTGCCCCGCACCGCGGAGCTGATCTCCCGGGCCACCGGGCGCCCCATGACCCACCGGGAGATCACCATCGACCAGGCGCTGGCCGGCACCGAGGGCTTCGAGCGGGAGATCACCGCAGTGACGTTCGAGCGCGTGCAGGCCGGCAGCTTCGCCGTCGTGACCGACGCCGTCCAGCGCGTGACCGGGCGTCCGGCCCGAAGCCTGGAGAGCTTCCTCGCCGACGCG
This sequence comes from Modestobacter sp. KNN46-3, assembly GCF_011039295.1. NCBI lineage: Bacteria > Bacillati > Actinomycetota > Actinomycetes > Geodermatophilales > Geodermatophilaceae > Modestobacter > Modestobacter sp. KNN46-3. Next base: position 146,311 of record NZ_JAAKGN010000001.1, read on the forward strand.
CTACCCGTCCTGCGGCGCGCCGCCTGACCCCGGTTTGGGGCGTCAGTCTGCTCGACCACGTTCAGTCGGCCACTTGCCGTTCCGGCAAGGATCTTTGCGTCAGCGTCGGATACCGGGCCATCGTGCCCAGGGCACACCGACGGGGAGGACCAGGACATGTCCGAGCAGGCAGTACGGCGAGAGGGCGGCGACCCAGCCGGCCACGACTTCGACGAGGCGTACTGGGAGGAGCACTGGCAGGGCCGGGCCGCCGGCCCCGAAGCGGTGCACAGCATCCCGCCGAACCCGCACCTGGCCCGCGAGGTCGGCGTGCTGGTGCCGGGGACGGCCCTGGACGCAGGGTGCGGCGCGGGCGCCGAAGCGCTGTGGCTCGCCGCGCACGGCTGGCAGGTCACCGCAGCCGACATCTCGGCCGCGGCACTGGCCCGCGCCGCTGACCGGGCGGCATCGAGCGGGGTCGCCCAGCGCGTGCGGTGGTTGCAGGCCGACCTGAGCAGCTGGGCGCCGGACACGCAGTTCGACCTGGTCACGACCTCCTACGCCCATCCGGCCATGCCACAGCTGGAGTTCTACGACCGGATCGCCGGGTGGGTGGCCCCTGGCGGCACCCTGCTCGTCGTCGGGCACCTGCACGCCCACGCCGCCCAGGAGGAGGGCCACCAGCCGCCCGCGGACGCGTCGGTCACCGCCGCCGTCGTCACCGCCCGGCTCGGCGACGCGGAGTGGGACGTCGTCACCGCCGAGGAGCTGCAGCGCACGCTCACTGCTCCCGACGGCCGCACGAGGAGCCTCCGGGACGTCGTCGTGCGCGCCACACGACGCGCCTGACCAGTTCCGGGCGCGAAGGGGCCCCGGACGATCCAGCCCCCACGGCAGGCATGCCGTGGGGGCTGGATCGTCTGGTCAGGTCAGACCGGCGGGGCCGGTCGAGCTGCTCAGTTCGTGCGACGGCGGCCGGTGAGACGGCCGAGGAGCCGCTTGAGCAGGTTCGCCTTGATCAGTCCGGACACGATCCCCATGTCTGTTCCTCCTCCGGGTCGACTGGACCAGCCACTACCCAGCATCGGCCCGGTCCATGTCCCGGCCTGCGCAGACGCCCGCACGGTCAGGCGCGCACGCGGTTGCGCGGCCGACGGCGGCGGGCGAAGAACCGCTCCACCCGGCGCCACCGGTTCGGCGTCTTCTCCCGGTCCATCACCTCGGACTCGGCCAGCGCGCGGTCGACCGTGCCGAGCTCCGGCGGCTCGAACACCACCAGCGAGCGGCCGGTCGGCCGGCGCAGCCGCTCGATGCCGCGCACGAGCGAGCCGGTGTCGGTGATCGCGGCGGCGACCTCGTCGGGCGTGCACGCCAGGTGCTCGGCCAGCAGCCGGTGCCGGAAGTCGACGATGGTCGCGGCCACCCGGTCGGCCCCCGGCTGTCCCTCCACCGCCTCGATCGCCAGGTCGCACTCGGTGTCCAGGCCCATCGACCGGTTGTTCAGGTTGCTGGACCCCAGCCGCAGCAGGCGGTCGTCGACGACGGCCACCTTGGCGTGCACGTAGATCGGCTCGCGCTGCTCGGTCACCGGACAGTAGAGCCGGAACCGGTCGTGGACGTCGGCCTCGCGGATCAGCTCCAGCACCCGGGCGCGCGCGGTCCCCATCGCCTTCTCCGAGAGCCAGCCGTCGGCGGTCCACGGGTTGAGCACGACGACGTCGGGGCCGTCGGGCTCGCGCAACCGCTCGGCGATCGCCTCGGCGATCCGGCGGCTGGCGAAGTACTGGCTCTCCACGTAGATCGAACGACGGGCCGCGGCGATGCCGGCCAGCCACAGCAGTTCGATCTCGTGGACCAGCTCCATGCCCCCGTGTTCCGGGCGGGTGCGCGAGATCGCGACATCGACGTCGGTGAGCAGCGGCTCGACCTCCGCGGGCCAGCACTCCCGTCCCTCCGGCAGCGGCTCGAGCCGCTCCCCGGTGCCGCTCTCCCACCGCGTACGGGCGAGCTCGGCGACGGCACGAGCGGCGGGCCCGGTCAGCATGCTGGTCGCGTCGTGCCACGGTCCGGCGAGGCGGCCCTCCGCGCGTCCGGCGGCCGGCGACCGCCGGTGCGGGTTGCTGTCGGCGTGGTCGGAGGTGTCCCAGCGGTCGGCGGTGACGTCGATGCCGCCGGTGAAGGCCAGGCAGTCGTCGACGACCACGATCTTCTGGTGGTGCGCGCCCCCGACCGGGTGGTGGGTGTCGATGGCCAGGGTGAGGCGGTCGGAGGTGCGCCGGTCCAGCAGCACGATCGGCTGCAGCCCGCGGCCGAGCGCGCGCACCATGCCCAGGTCCCACTGGAGGACGCCGATCTCCAGCTGCGGGTTCTGCTCCACCGCCTGCTCGAGCACGGCCCCGAGCCGGTCGTCCTTCGGCCGGCCACCGGCCAGCGGGTCCAGGCGGATCCGCGGGTCGAAGTCCCAGCCGATGAACAGCACCCGCCGCTCTGCGCGCAGCACGGCTCGCTTGAGGGTGGCGAAGTACTCGGCCGCGTCGACGAAGACGGCGAAGCGGGTGGCCCGCTCGATCCGCCAGCAGGTCTCCCCCGGGATCAGCAGGGCCGCGCCCTGCTCCGGCCGTCCGGCGTTCCCGCCACGGGGGGCAGGGAGCCCGACGCCGGGGTCGGTGTCGGGGTCGGTCGTCGCCTGGCCGTCGTCCATCACGTCGGGAGTGTGCCCGTCGTCCCGCACGGCACCAAGGACCGACTCCCTCGAACCGGGGACACGGCCGCGCAGCGCCGCCGTCCCGCGGCAGCAGAACTCGGCTGCTGATCGGCCCGTCGGCTGCGAGGGTGCTCCCGACCGGCTGCGGCGCGACCGTGGACCACTCCGAGAGGCAGGAGGACCGATGGACGGGGACACCGACGCCACGGACGACGTGCGGTCGCTGCGCGCGGCGCTGCGCACGGAGCTCGTGACCGCGATGAGGTCGCGCCGGGCCGACGCCGTCGCCGCGCTCCGCAGTGCCCTGGCCGCGATCGACAACGCCGAGGCCGTCGTCGCGCCGGGGACCGCGACCGGCGCCACGAACGCACACCTCGCCGGCACCCGGACCGGGGTCGGTTCCACCGAGGCGGACCGCCGCGCCATGTCGATCGGCGACGTCCGCGCCCTCATGCGCGCAGGGATCGCGGAGCGCCGGACCGAGGCCGACCGCTACGACACCCTCGGGCAGCACGAGGCCGCCGGCCGGCTCCGGCGCGAGGCCGAGGTGCTCGACCACCTCGCCGACGGGTGACCGCACCCCTCCGTGCCAGGCGGCCCGGCTCGACGCCCGACTGCGCGGTCGACCGGCCGTCAGCGGCGGGCGAGGACCGCCATGGCCACCGCGCACCCCCACCCGGCCACCACCACCGGGGTCTCGACCGGGTCGAACCCGCCCGGGCTGACCCGGAGGCGGGTGCAGCGCTCGCTCAGGTAGCCGAACGTCAGCCCGGTGCCGAGCCACCGGAGCACCCAGCGGGCCCGGCCGTCCGGCCCGCGGAGCAGCCGGGCGGTCGCCCAGACCTGCGGCCCGAGCAGGTACGGCGGTGCGCTGAAGGCCGTGCCGAACCAGAGCCAGTCCCGGACGAGGTGGTCCGGGCTCCCCACCAGGAAGGGGACGTCGAAGTGCCGGCGGCGGCGCAGCGCGACGACGTGACCGGCCAGCTGAGCGGCCAGCTGGATCGCCGAGACGGCCAGGAGCGTCGATCGCTGCACCATGCCCCCGCACGGTAGGGCGCCCGGGCCGTCCAGCGACGGCTCAGCTCAGCTGGTTGATCCGGATCAGGTTGCCCGTCGGGTCGCGGAAGGCGCAGTCGCGGACGCCGTAGTCCTGGTCCGTCGGCTCCTGGAGCACCTCGGCGCCACTGGCCTCGATCTTGCCGAAGGTGCCGTCGAGGTCGTCGGTGCCCAGGGTGAGTGCGGCGTAGTTGCCCTTGGCGATCAGCTCCAGGACGGTGCGGCGCTCGTCCTCGGTGATGGTGGGGTCGGCGGCCGGCGGGTGCAGGACGACGGAGGTCTGCGGCTGGCCGGCCGGACCGACGGTGATCCAGCGCATGTCCTCGTAGCCGACGTCGTTGCGGACCTCGAAGCCCAGGACGTCGCGGTAGAAGGCCAGCGAGGCCTCCGGGTCGGTGTGCGGCAGGAACGCATAGTGGATGGTCAGGTTCATGGCGTCGACGCTAGGGCCGGCACCGGCGCCCGGGCTTCTCGATTCCTGACCGGTCTGGTCACCTGTTTCGCCAGGCACGGCGGGATCCCCGCGCTCCCCCGGACGGCCTGCTCGCGGTAGACGCTCGGGGGCATCCCGACCAGTTCGGTGAAGCGGGTGCTGAAGGTGCCCAGCGACCCGTAGCCGACGGCGAAGCAGACCTCGGTCACGCTGAGGTCGCCCCGGCGCAGCAGCGTCATCGCCCGCTCGATCCGCCGGGTCATCAGGTAGGCGTACGGCGACTCCCCGTAGGCCCGCTTGAACTCCCGGCTCAGGTGCCCGGCCGACACGTGCACCCCCCGGGCGAGCGCGTCGACGTCCAGTGGCTGGGCGTACTCGCGGTCGATCCGGTCCCGGACCCGGCGCAGCAGCACCAGGTCGGCCAGACGCTGCTCGGAGACGGGTCCACCGGCCATGACCAAGATCGTAGGGACGCGCCGGGACAGCACAAGCCTCCCGGCGCAGGAGGCTGCGGTGGCCCCGCCGCAGCGGGCCGGGAGCGTGTTGGTAGAACCGGCCGGTGAGCACCGAGGCGACGCTGTTGCTCACCCTCGACCTCGTCGGGACGTTCGCCTTCGCGTTGAACGGTGCGCTGACCGCGCTGCGGGTGACCCGGCTCGACATCGTCGGCGTCGTCACGCTGGGGATGACCACGGCCCTCGGGGGCGGGATCATCCGGGACGTCCTGCTCGGCAGCCTGCCGCCGGCGACGTTCAGCGACTGGCGCTACCTGGCGGTGGCCGCCGTCGGCGGGCTGGTGGCGTTCGTCTTCGGGCCCGGGCTGGACCGGCTGAACACCCCGATCACGGTGCTGGACGCCGCGGGACTGAGCCTCTTCGCGGTCACCGGCGCCGCCAAGGCCCTCGCCCTGGGACTCGGCCCGGCGCAGGCGGTGCTGCTCGGTGCGCTCACCGGCGTGGGTGGCGGCACGCTGCGCGACGTCCTGATCGGACAGGTGCCGTCGGTGTTCCGCAGCGGCCTGTACGCGATCCCGGCGCTGCTCGGGGCGACGGCCACCGTGGTGGCCATCCGGCTCGACGCGTACGGGGTGGCCACCGCCGTCGGCGCGGCGGTCCTCTGCTTCACCGTCCGGATGCTCGGTGTCCGGTTCGGGTGGAACGCGCCGATGCCCCGGACACCGCGCGCGCAGCGCCCGCACGGCGGCTGACCGACCGGGTGCGCTCACGTCCAGGGCCCGGCTCGACGAGGTGGTCGAGCCGGGCCCTGGACGTCAGCCGCTGGTCTGCGTGAACAGCCAGTCGCGCAGGGCCGCGATCTCGTACGCGGGCTGGAAGGACGCCATGTGCTCGCTGTTCATCGGGCCGGAGGCCGAGCCGTTCGCCGCGAGGACGGTGCCCTCGGCGAAGGTGGCGAAGTTGATGCTGCTGCCCTCGGCGAGCAGTTCGGCGGCCGCCGCCTCCAGTTCATCGGCCGACCAGGTCGCGTCCCACTCGGTGACCGCGCTGTAGTCGACGCCCGCCGCATCCAGCATCGCCTGCACGTCGGCCTGACCACCGGAGGCGTTGCGTCACCGGCGGCGGTGTAGATGAACTTCTCCCCCACCAGGTTGTAGGACATCGTCGTGCCGGTGTCCGGGTCGGTCTAGGTGAACTGCTGGAACTGGCCCGCCACCTCCGCCACCAGGCTCTCCAGGGTCGGGCTCTCGGTGGTGGTGTCGGTGGTGGTGCTGGTGGTGGTGTCAGCCGCCGAGGCCGAGACAGAGGACGTCGCAGCGGCGCTCGCGGTGGACTCCGTGCTGGCTCCGCAGGCCGCCGTCCCGAACAACAGGGAGGCGAGGACTCCGGCGACGAGGAGGCGCTGGGGGCGGGATGTGTTCATGTCAGTGAGCGTGCTGTGGATCTGGTGACCGACTGGGCGCTCCCCATGCTCTCCCTGCGAGCCCGCGCCGGTGTCCGAGGCCACGAGTTGACCTGAACGTCACATGAGGGTCTTCCGTTGAAACGTGACCTGGGGCACTCTGTCCGCCACACCGCGCGGCCACTCCCCTCGCCGCGCACCCCCATTCGTCAACATCCGTAGACGTTCCGAGGTGCAGCCATGACCACCACCCAGCTCCAGCTGACCCATCCCCTGGACCCCGTCCAGCCCGCGGAGATCGAAGAGGTACGGCGGATCACCGCCGCGGCCGGCCTGGTCGCCGACAGCACCCGGTTCGTCTACGTCGGCCTGCAGGAACCGCCCAAGCAGGAGGTGCTGGCGCACCGTCCTGGGCAGCCGGTCACCCGGCGCTTCCGGGTCCTGCTCCTGGACCTGGCGTCACAGGTCTCCCGCGACGTGGTGGTCGACGCGACCGCCGGCGAGGTCGTCTCGGCGGTCGAGCTGGACACCGCCACCTCCGGCCAGCTCCCGGTGCTGGACGAGGAGTTCGAGCTGGTCGAGCAGCTGCTGTCCACCGACGAGCGGTGGCTGGCCGCCCTGGCGGCCCGGGACCTGGACGTCGCCCAGGTCCGGGTGGCCCCGTTGTCGGCCGGCGCCTACGAGGAGTACCCGGACGAGGCGGGGCGCCGGGTCCTGCGCGGGCTGGCGTTCCTGCAGGAGACGCCCACGGACTCGGCCTGGGCACACCCGATCGACGGGCTGGTGGCCTACGTCGACACGATCAACCGGGTCGTCGACCAGGTCATCGACACCGGCGCCGTCCCGGTGCCCGCCGGCTCGGGCAACTACGACGACCCGGCGGTCAGCGGCCCGCCGCGGACCACGCAGAAGCCGATCGAGATCACCCAGCCCCAGGGGTCGAGCCTGACCCTGGAGGGCAACGTGCTCACCTGGGAGAAGTGGTCGCTGCGCGTCGGCTTCGACACCCGCGAGGGCCTCGTGCTGCACCAGATCGGATTCGACGAGGGCACCGGCGTGCGGCCGATCGTCTACCGCGCCTCGATCGCCGAGATGGTCGTCCCCTACGCCGACCCCAACCCGGTGCGCTCCTGGCAGAACTACTTCGACACCGGCGAGTACCTGGTCGGCCGCTACGCCAACGCCCTCGAGCTGGGCTGCGACTGCCTCGGCGACATCACCTACCTGGACGCCGTCATCGCCGACGAGCAGGGCAACCCGCGCACGCTGCCCAACGCGGTGTGCATCCACGAGGAGGACTACGGGATCCTCTGGAAGCACACCGACCTGTGGAGCGGATCGCAGCAGACCCGCCGGCAGCGGCGGCTGGTGGTCTCCTTCTTCACCACCGTGGGCAACTACGACTACGGCTTCTACTGGTACCTCTACCTCGACGGCACCATCGAGTTCGAGGCCAAGGCGACCGGCGTCGTCTTCACCTCCGCGCACGCCGGCGGCGACTACCCCTACGCCTCGCAGATCGCCCCGGGGCTGGGCGCACCGCTGCACCAGCACCTGTTCAGCGCCCGCCTGGACATGACGGTCGACGGCATCGCCAACCGGGTCGACGAGGTGGACGTCGTCCGCCTCCCGATGGGGCCGGACAACCAGCGCGGCAACGCGTTCACCACCTCCTGCACCACCCTGGCCACCGAGTCCGCGGCCCAGCGCGACGCGTCCCCGGCCACCAACCGGGTCTGGCACGTCGTCAACCCCGAGCGGCTCAACCACGTCGGCCAGCCCGTCGGCTACGCCCTGTTCCCGGAGGGCCTGCCGACGCTGCTGTCGGACCCGGACTCCTCGATCGCCCGGCGGGCGGCGTTCGCCACCCGGCACCTGTGGGTGACCCGCTACGACGCCGCCGAGCGGTACGCGGCCGGGGACTTCGTCAACCAGCACAGCGGGGGCTCCGGGCTGCCGGAGTACGCCGCGGCCGACCGGGACATCGACGGCCAGGACCTGGTCGTCTGGCACACCTTCGGGCTCACCCACGTGCCTCGGACGGAGGACTGGCCGATCATGCCCGTCGACTACACCGGCTTCCGGCTCAAGCCGTTCGGCTTCTTCGACCGGAATCCCACCCTCGACGTGCCGGCCTCGACCTCCGCGCACTGCACCGGCGGCGCCAGCTCCTGCTCGGGTGCGGAGGCCTCCGGTGAGTGAGCGCCCGACCACCTCGAACGGCCCGACCGCGCTGACCTCCCCCGACCGGCCGGCCGGGCGGGGCAGCGACGGCGAGCAGCTGAAGTCCGGCCGGCTCGGCGTCCTCGGCATCGTCTTCTTCGTCGTCGCCGCCGCGGCCCCGCTGGTCGGCATGACCGGCGCCGTGCCGGTGGCCATCGCGGCCGGCAACGGCGCCGGCGCCCCGGGCGCCTACGTCGCCGTCGGGATCGTCCTGCTGGTGTTCGCCTCCGCCTTCTCGGCGATGAGCCGGGTGGTGACCAACACCGGCGCGTTCTTCGCCTACGTCGGCCGCGGCCTGGGCCTGTCTGCCGGCGTCGGCTCGGCGTTCGTCTCCGTGTTCGCCTACCTGACCATCCAGCTGGCGGTCTACGGGTTCTTCGGCGGTCTGATGGCCGGGCAGATGGACGCCACCTTCGACATCGACGCCCCCTGGTGGCTGTGGACGCTCGCCGCCTGGGCTCTGGTGCTCGCCCTCTCGCTGGTCAGCGTCGACGTCGGCGCCAAGGTCCTCGGCACGCTCATGGTGCTGGAGCTGCTCAGCCTGGCCGTCGTCGCCGTCGCCGTCATGCTCGAGGGCGGCGGCCCCGACGGGGCGAACCTCGTCGAGTCCTTCGCCCCGCAGAACGTCTTCGTGGGCGGCCTGGCCGGCTCGGCCGGCATCGCGCTGGCGTTCGCGTTCGCCTCCTACATCGGCTTCGAGGCCACCGCCATCTACGGCGAGGAGAGCAAGGACCCCGAGCGCACCGTGCCGCGGGCCACCTACGCCGCGGTCGGGCTGATCACCGTCATCTTCGCGGCGGCCTCCTGGGCCGTGGTGAGCGGACTGGGCACCGACGACGTCGTCGCCCGGGTGCTCGAGGAGTCCTCGGTGGACGGCGTGCCGCTGGCCGACCCGGCAGCGGTGCTGTTCTCCGTCGCCGCCAGCTACGTCGGCGACTGGCTGGCCACGGTGATGAGCTGGCTGGTGCTCTCCAGCCTGTTCGCCGGGCTGCTGGCCTTCCAGAACTGCAGCGCCCGCTACTTCTTCTCCCTCGGCCGGGCCGGGGTCTTCCCCGGGGCGCTGCAGAGCACCAACCGGCACGGCGCCCCCGGCATCGGGGCGATCGTGACCAGCGTCCTCACCGGCGCGGTCATCGTGGTCTTCGCCCTCGCCGGCCTGGACCCGGTGCTCAACCTCTTCTACTGGTCCTCCGGGATGGCGGTCATCTCCGTCGTGCTGGTGGAGATCCTCGTCTGCCTGGCCGTCCTGGTGCACTTCCGCGGGACGGGGCGCGGGGGCCACTGGTGGTCGACGCTGGCCGCACCCGTGCTCGCCGCCCTCGGCCTGGCCACCGGGCTCTACCTGCTGATCGGCCGGTTCGGCCTGCTGGCCGGCACCGTCCCCGAGGGAGTCGACCCCACCGTGACGGCCTGGCAGCTCAGCGCCACCGGCTGGACGCTGGTGCTGCTGCCCTTCGTGCTCTTCCTGGTCGGGCTGGTGGTCGGCGCGGCGCTCTCCCGGGACGCCGACCAGCGCCCGGCGCTGCGCGACGTCGTGGGCTGAGCCGTGACCGCTCATCTGGTGGTCTGCGGCGCGGGTGCGGGACTGGCGATGATCGGGCACTTCCCCCACCGGCCGGGGCTGTGGGTGCCACACGCCCTGGGACTGGCGGCGATGGTGCTGGCCTGGTGGCCCGCCGCCCGGCCGCTGGGCGAGCCGGTGGCGCTGCTCGCCCTGGCGGCCGTCCTGGGGTGGCAGCTGCGCCGGGTGCGGACGCGGTGCGCCCGCTGGTCCGGTGCGGTCGACACCGCGGCCATGGCCGCGCTCATCGCGCTCGCCGGCGTCGACGGCGGGACCGCGGTGGCGGGGGTGCACGGCACACACCACGGGGGCGCCGCGGGCACCCTGCCCTACGCCGTCGCGGTCCTGGTGGTCTGGCTCGCCGTGCGGCACCTGACCCGCGAGGGCGTGCTGCGCGACCGGGCCGGGGACGTCCCGGCGCGGCCGGAGCGTGCCGGGCGGGCACTGGGGGCCCTCCGGTTCTCCGGGGGGCTGGTGATGCTGTCGGGGATGACCGCGATGCTCATCTGAGCACCCCCCGCGTCCCGAGGAGCCCCGTGCCGAAGATCGTCGACCACGCCGCCCGCCGCACCGAGATCATCGAGGCGGTGTGGTCGCTGATCGTCCGCAAGGGTTTCATCGCGGTCACCATGCGGGAGCTGGCCGCGGAGGCCGGGTACGCCAACGGCGCGCTGGCCCGGTACTTCCCGGACAAGGACGCCGTGCTCCGGGCGGCGTTCCAACGGGCGTTCGACGCCACGAACGAGCGGGCCCGTGCCGCGATCGGTGACGGTGGCGGGCTCACCGCGTTCCGGCTGCTGTGCCTGGAGATCATGCCGCTGGACGAGGTCCGGCTCGCCGAGGCCCGGGTGGTCATCGGCTTCTGGGACTACGCCGCCGGCCAGCCGGAGCTGGTGGAGTTCTACGACAGCGCCATGGAGACCTGGCGCGAGGAGATGCGGATGTACCTGGGCCAGGCCCGGGCCGCCGGCGAACTGGCACCGGGCCGGCCGCACGACCGGATCGTCGACGCGGTGCTCGCGCTGACGATGGGGATGCAGATCAACGCCTGCTTCTCCCCCCGCCACAACACCCCGGAACGCCAGACGGCCGTGCTCGAGGACTTCCTCGCCACGATCAGCCGCCCGCCCTCCTGAACTGCGCCGCCCCGGCGAGGAGCTGGGGCGGCGCGGTCCGGCGTCAGTCGAAGACGATGACGCCGCGGATGTTCTTGCCGGCGTGCATGTCCTCGTAGGCCTCGGCGACCTGGTCCAGGGTGTACTCCCTGGTGACCAGCTCGTCGAGCTTCAGCTGACCGGCCTGGTACATGCGCAGCAGGGCGGGGATGTCGTGCCGCGGGTTGGACTCGCCGAACAGCGACCCCTGGAGCCGCTTTTGCATGAGCGTCAGGTCGCCGAGCGCGATGGGCGCGCCGGTGGCGGTGATGTCGCCCAGCCCGGTGAGCACGACGGTGCCGGCCTTGCGGATCGCGGCCAGCGCCTGGGCCACGTGCTCGCCCTGCACCACGCCGATCGTGATGATGACGGCGTCGGCGCCCTGCCCGTTGGTGATCGACCGGGCGTACTCGGTGGCCTCCTCGATGCCGGCGAAGGCGTGCGTGGCGCCGAACTCCTTGGCCTTCTCCTGCTTGAACGGGGCCGGGTCGACCGCGATGACCGTGCTGGCGCCGGCGTGCACCGCACCCTGCAGGGCGTTGGCGCCGATGCCGCCGATGCCCATCACGATCACCGTGGCGCCCGGCTTGAGGTTCGCCGAGCGGACCGCCGAGCCCCAGCCGGTGGGCACCCCGCAGCCCACCAGGGCGGCGGACCTCAGCGGGACGTCCTTGCTGATCTTCACCACCGAGTCGACCGAGGCGGTCGTGTACTCGCTGAAGGTGGAGATGCCGCACTGCTGGCCGACGGGGTTGCCGTCCTCGGTCATCCGGAAGCTGGTCGGGTCCTCGGCCCGGGCGCCGGTGAGCAGGGAGGCACCCAGGTCGCAGAGGTTGCTCTGCCCCTGGGCGCACGGCTCGCAGTGCCCGCAGGCGGGCAGGAACGAGAAGACGACGTGGTCACCGACCTCGTAGCCGGGGGTGTTCGGCCCGACCGCGGTGACCACACCGGCACCCTCGTGGCCGCCGACGTAGGGGTAGACGGCGACCGGCACGTCCCCGGTGGCGACGTGGTCGTCGGAGTGGCACAGCCCGGACGCGGCGAGCTTGACGGTGACCTCGCCCTGGCGTGGGTCGTCGAGCTCGACGGTGGCCGTCTCGTAGGTGCCGGGTGCCTTGCGGACGAGCGAGACGCGGGTGGTGACGGGCACGGGGTGCTCCTCTCCGAGCAGGGACGGTGCGACCGGCCCCGTCCGTGGGCGCGGGGCACCAGCGACCCATCCCGGGGCGGTTCCCGACCGATCGGTCAGGAACACCCGCAGCCTAGGTGGCCGGAGTGGCGCACGTCACTGTCCGGCGGTGTCGGCGGTGGCACCGGACGGCGATGGGCCACCGAAGATGGCCAGCAGTTCGTCCACCTCGTGGGCCGCCGCAGCGGGGTGCCGGAACGGCTGGTGCGGCTGCACGGTGTAGTGCGTGCGGCGGCCGACCCGCGTCCGCCGCACGTACCCGGTGTCCTCCAGGTCGCGGAGGATCGCCAGCGCAGCGCGGGGCGAGATGCCCACCTGCGCGGCGATCTCCGCGACCCGGAGGTCGGGGGCGCCGGCGACGGCCAGCAGGACGTGCCCGTGGTTGGTCAGGAACGTCCACCGCCGCTCACCGGTCATCGCCCGCCGTGCCCCTCTCCCGTCGTGTCCACCCGCTGCCGCCGCCAGGTCGGCTCCAGCGCCGCCGTCTCCTCGGCCGAGGCGACCCGGAAGGGCGCAGCGGCCCCCGATGCCACCGGCGTCCGGCCCTGACCACGCGTCGCCCGCAGGCTGGCCACGACCGAGACGCCGATGATCGTGGCGACGACGGCCAGCGAGATCGTCGTCGGCACGTAGAACAGGTCGACCTTCAGCATCATCTTGACCCCGACCCAGACCAGCACCAGCGCCAGGCCGGCCTTGAGGTACACGAACCGGTGCATCAGGTCGGCGAGCAGGAAGTACATCGCGCGCAGGCCCAGCACGGCGAAGGCGTTGGCGGTGAACACCAGGAACGGCTCGTCGGTGACCGCGAAGATCGCCGGGATCGAGTCGACCGCGAAGACGACGTCGGTGACCTCGATGACGACCAGCACGGCGAGCAGCGGCGTGGCGACCAGTCGCCCGCCGATCCGCACCACGAGGCGCTGGCCGTGGTACGCGTCGGTCATCGGCACGAAGCGGCGGAAGGCGCGCAGCGCCCGCGACCGCTCCGGGTCCAGGTGCTCGTTGCGCTGCCAGGCCATCCGGACGCCGGTGACGAGCAGGAACGCCGCGAAGACGTACAGCACCCAGCTGAAGCTGGCGATGAGCACCGACCCGGCGGCGATGAAGATGCCGCGGAAGACCAGCGCACCGAGGACGCCGAGGAAGAGCACCCGGTGCTGGTACTCCCGGGGCACGGCGAAGTACGTCAGCACGATCGCCCATACGAACACGTCGTCCACGGCAAGCGACTTCTCGCTCAGGTACCCGGCGACGTACTGCTGGCCGTACTCACTCCCCGCCTGCCACCAGACGACGGAGCCGAACGCCACGCCGAGCCCGACCCAGACGGCCGACCAGCCGGCGGCCTCCCGCACGCCGATCACGTGCGCGTTCCGGTGGGCGAAGAGGTCGACGGCGAGCATGACGAGGATGACCGCCAGCACGGCGAGCCAGATCCAGAGGGGGACGTCCACAGGGCACCTTCCGGTCAGGTGCGACCGGAGGTCTCCCCCGCTCCCGGACACCCGCCCAGGAGCCCCATCCCGCCGGGCCACGAGGGCCGTGCTGACGACGAGGTGGCGTTGGGGTACTCCCCTCCACGACGAGGACAAGTGAAGCGGACTTCACCTGTCTCCGCCAGAGCGGAACACCCGGCAGCTGGGCGAGCACGTCCCCGGTCGGGTCCGAGGACCCTGCCGGGACGCCGCCGACGGCTCTACCGTCGGGGGCGCACCGCCGAGGACACGGCCGGCGACACCGCCGACGACGAGGAGGAGCCGTGCAGGTCAGGGACGTGATGACACCCGAGGTGGTCACCGTGGGGCCGGACACCTCGGCGAAGTACGCGGCCGAGGTCATGGCCGAGCGGGGCTTCGCCGCCCTGCCGGTGGTCGGCGAGGACGGCGCCGTGATCGGGATCGTCGCCGAGGCCGACGTCCTCCGGGACCGGCTGCCGCCCGACCCCCGGCTCCACCTCCGCCGGTCGCCCGTGCCCGACACGCCACCGGCCCTGCTCGTGCGCGGGGTGATGACGACGTCGGTCCGCACGGTGCCGGTGACGGCGGACGTGTCCGACGTGGCGCGGCTGTTCGTCGACGCCCGGCTGCGCAGCGTGCCGGTGCTGGACGGGGAGCGGCTGGCGGGCATCGTCAGCCGCCGGGACCTGCTGCGCCCGCTGGCCCGCCCGGACGAGGAGATCCGGGCCGACCTGCTCCGGCTGGTGGAGAGCTACACGCAGGAGACCGGCAGCTGGGCGGTGGAGGTCGCCGAGGGCGTCGCGACCGTCCGGCGGTCCCGCGGCGCCCCGGGGGCCGACGGCGAGCGGGCCACCGTCGAGACCCTCGCCCGGACCGTCCCGGGCGTCGTGGCCGCGCGCGTGCTGCCCGACGACCAGGGACCGGACAGCCGGCCCCCGGGCTGACTGCCCCGCCGCGGCCACGGGTCGAAGGTCCTGGGCAGCCGGGACCCGGGACCCCGGCGCGCACCGCCCTTCCCCCCGGACGAGCCGCACGACGCCGAGCCGATCGGCTCGTCCGTGGGCGCCCGTGGACACCGGGTGCTGCCCGGGCGACTGGACCGGGCCCTGCTCGGGTCGGCGAGCTGGCCATGGTGACCGCGCTGCGCGCTCCCGACGGCGACTCCCGCGACTGGGCGGCCGTGCAGGCGTGGGCCGAGCAGATCGCCGAGAGCTCGCCGGCGCGGTGAGCTCCTCGGCGGTCTCCTCCCCGCCGTCCTGAGGCCGGCTCCGTCAGGAGCGGCGGACCGGGCGCCCGGCCTGGCCGGTGGTCCGGTCGACGGGCTGCCGGCCCACGGCGGCGGGCGGGAACACCACCGGGACGTCGGCCTCGTGCGCCAGCCGCTCGGCGACGCTGCCCAGCAGCCGGCGGGAGAAGCCCCGTGCGCGGCGCCCGAGCACGAGGACGTCGGCGGCCTCGGCCCGGGCGATCTCCAGCAGCACCCGGGCGGGCTGTCCGCAGCCGATCTCCAGCACGGCGCCCTCGGGCAGCCAGCCCGCCCGGTCGGTGAGCAGGTCGTCGGCGGCCCGCCGCCGGGGGTCGTCCGGGAACTCGGCCACGTCGGGGTCGAGCACGCTCACCAGGACGAAGGCCGCCCCACCGCCGGCGAACAGCCGCCCCGCCTCCCGTACCGCCTCGTCCGACTCGGCGGAGCCGTCCACGCCCACGACGACGGTCAGCCGGTCCGGGTCCTCGTTCCGGGGGCTCCCCTCCCCGCGCTCCAGCACCGCGACGTCCCGTCGGGCCCGTTCGGCGGCGATCGGGATGAACAGCGGGCCCAGGACGGCGCCCATCAGGTACCACCCCCAGTGGCGGTGGCCCTGCCGGGCGAGCAGCACCATCACGGCGGCGAGCCCGGCCAGGACCCAGAGGGCGATGACGACGGCGACGTAGGCGACGGTCTCCACGAGCGCTCCGTTCCACTGCGACGAGTCGGGCCGGACGGCGGCGGTGCGCTGCCGCCCGCGCCTCCAGGCTCCCCGCCCCGGGCACCCGGCACAGGGGGCCCTCGTCCTGCCCGCCTGGGACGTTGGCCCCTGCCGGCCCGCGCCCAGCACCGAGATCGTCGACGCCGACACCCCCGTCGTCGAAACGGAGATCACCATGAAGGCCGCCGTCGTCACCGAGCTCGGTGCCCCCCTCCAGGTCCGGGACGTGCCCGTCCCCCAGCCGGGGCCAGGTCAGGTGCTGGTCCGGATGGAGGCCAGCGGCCTGTGCCACACCGACATCCACGCCGCGCGCGGCGACTGGCCGGTCAAGCCGACTCCCCCGTTCGTCCCCGGGCACGAGGGCATCGGCGTCGTCGAGGAGCTCGGCGAGGGCGTGACCGCACGGGCGGTCGGTGACCGGGTGGCGATCGCCTGGCTGGGCTCCGCCTGCGGGCAGTGCCGGCACTGCATCGGCGGCTGGGAGACCCTGTGCGAGTCCCAGCAGAACTCCGGCTACTCCGTCGACGGGGCCCTGGCCGAGTACGCCGTCGTCGCCGCCGACTTCGCCACCCCGGTCCCCGAGGGCGTCTCCAGCTCCGACGCCGCCCCGCTGAGCTGCGCCGGGGTCACCACCTACAAGGCGATCAAGGTGGCCGGCGTGGCCCCGGCCGAGACCGTGGCCGTGTTCGGCATCGGCGGGCTCGGGCACCTGGCCCTGCAGTACGCCCGCATCGCCGGCGGCTTCGTCGTCGCCGTCGACGTCCAGGACGACAAGCTCCAGATGGCCCGCGAGCTCGGCGCCGACGAGGTGGTCAACGCGGCCACCACCGACCCGGTCGCCGCGATCCAGGCCCTCGGCGGCGCCGACGTCGCGGTGGCACTCGCCGCCTCACCGGCGTCGTTCGACCAGGCCTACCGGTCGCTGCGCCGCGGCGGCCGGCTGGTCTGCGTGGCCCTGCCCGCCGACGGCACGATGCAGCTGCCGATCTTCGACACCGTGCTGTCCGGCAAGTCCGTGATCGGCTCGATCGTCGGCACCCGCAACGACCTCACCGACGTCTTCGCCCTGCACGCCGCCGGCCGCACGAAGGTGATCACGGTCGACCGCAAGCTCGACGACGTCAACGAGGCGATGGCCGACGTGCTCGCCGGACACGTCCCCGCCCGCATCGTGTTCCAGTTCTGACCGCCGCGGGCCGCGTCGGGTGCCGCTCAGTCGCCGAGCAGCCGGCGCAGCGACGTCCGGACCGACCACCGGGCCACCCGCAGCGGGACACCCACCGCAGCGATCGCCAGGTGTGCACCCCACCGCAGCAGGTCGCGGTACTCCGCCGGAGGCGCATGCCCCACCGGTGCATGCCGGGGGGCAGGCGCGGGCTCGGCTGCGGGTGCAGCCGGCGGTGGCGCGGGGGCGAGCACGTCGAACGCGGTGCGCCGCCGCGGGTCCCGGAGCGAGTCGAACGACGGGATCGCCGGGGCATCCGGCGACTCCTCCTCGACCGGCTCCGGCTCCGTGGCTCCCGCGGAGCCGGTGGTCGGCTCGGGCACCACGGCGCGGATCGCGGCGAGCGACCCCGGGCCCAGGCCGGCGATCCCGGCCAGCTCGGCCCGGGTGAGCGCCGCGAGCTCGGCCACGCTGTCGACCCCCGCGCGGTTCAGCACGGTCACCGTCCGCGGCGGCAGGCCCAGCTCGCGGAGGGTCGCTCCGGGCACACCGCTCGGCGTCCTGTTCGACATGGGGCCAACGTAACGCCGCCGGGCGCCACCTGGACGCGCGCCCCGGCCCGCCGACGACGTCGGATCGCCGTCCGGGCCGACTCCTGCCACCCTGACCGCGTGACCGGGGTCGAGCGCAAGACCATCCAGCGGACAGCGAGCGACCGGTCCTACGCCGGCCACTCCGTGCACGCCGCACCAGGTGTCCACGAGTACGCGGTGACCCTGGTGCAGGCCGCGCTCCCGCAGGGCGGCCGGGTGCTGGAGGTCGGGGCCGGTTGCGGTGCGCTGGCGATGCGGCTGAAGGATGCCGGCTTCGACGTGGTGCCGACCGACCTAGAACCGCCGCACGACTGGATCACCCGGCTGGACCTGGACCACCCGGAGCTGACCGAGGAGACCCGGGGCCCCTTCGACATCGTCGTCTGCGTCGAGACGCTGGAGCACGTGGAGAACCCGCGGCAGGTGCTCCGGTCGATCCGGTCGATGCTGCGGGTCGGGGACCGGCTGCTGGTCAGCACCCCGAACGTCACCCACCCGCACTCGCTGCTGAAGACGGTGCTGCGGGGCGCCCCCGTGTTCTTCGGACCGGGGCACTACTACCAGCCCGGGCACATCACGCTGCTCCCCGACTGGATGCTGACCGAACACGTCCGACAGGCCGGGTTCGACCAGCTGGAGGTCCGGACCGCCGGCTCGATGGACTACTCCGGCCTGCGCCGTCTGGTCCACCGGGTGGAGCTCCGGCTGCTCCGGCTCGTCGGGCTGCGGGCACACGCCGCGGACGGCGAGGGGATCTGCGTGTTCGTCAGCGCCGTCGCGGTCTGAGCACCTGGAGCCGGGCAGGTCAGCCGGGCGCGGGGAAGGACCGGTCGCCGAAGAGGATGCGCCGCGCTGCCGCCTGCCCCAGCGGGGTGCGCAGCGCGGTGAAGGCCGCGGTCGCCATGGCCGGCGTGCGCACCTGGGCCAGCCCCCGGCGCAGCAGCAGCCGCCCGCGGAAGCTGCTGCGCAGCGCCGCGCCGTCGTACCGGTCGAGCGCCTCGGGCCGCCCGGTCCGCAGGGCCTCGTCCAGCACGTCGGCGGCGTGCTCGGACAGTCGCAGGCAGGGGTCGAGGCCGCCGGCGGTGAGCGGGGAGACCGCGCCCGCGGCGTCCCCCACGAGCAGCCCGTCGGTGCAGCCGATCCGGCGCAGCAGTCCGCCGACCGGGATCGGGCCCCCGCGCAGTTCGACGTCGTCCGGCCGCGACACCCCGGACAGGCCGGGGGCGCGGGCGCCGAACCGCTGCACGGCCCGGCGGAGGCCGTCGGGGAAGCGGTCGGCGTAGCCGGCCACCCCCACGTGGGCGTGCTGCCCGTCGTTGACCACCCAGGCCAGGTATCCGGGCGCCAGGGAGGGGTCGAGCACGCAGTGGAAGGCAGGCGGCCCCGCGCTGCCGGGCACGGCGAAGACCTCCTCCGCGCCGACCAGCAGGTGCCGGTTGCGGTCCAGGCCCAGGTCCCGCGCGACCCGGGAGCGGGCTCCGTCGGCACCGACCACGAACCGGGCGCGCACCCGGACCGGGCCGTCCGGGCCGGTCAGCAGCGAGTGGTCCGCTGTCCGACCGGAGTACCGCGTGCCGAGCGCCAGCCGCACGCCGGCGTCGGTCGCGGCGCGGGCGGCGGCCCGGTACAGCCCGCCCATGTCGCCCACCCGGTACTCGTCGCGGCCGCTGTCCAGCGTCACCGGGCGGCGCAGTGACGGCGGGTGGAGCACCACCCGCCGGATCGGTGGCCCGAGGCAGTCGGGCGGCAGCGGGAAGTCGTCGAGGGTCTTGCGGACGAAGATCCCGGTCGTCCGGATCGCGCCGCTGAGGCCGGGACGACGTTCGGCCAGCAGCACGTCGTGGCCGCGCCGGGCGAGCAGGGTGGCGGCGTGCAGCCCGGCCAGCCCGGCGCCGACGACCAGCACGTCCGCGCACTCCTCGGGCTCCATGGATCGATCCTCGATCCTCAGCTATCGAAAGTCAATCGACTCGCCGCCTCCCGGTAGCGTCCCGGGGATGCCGGCGGCCACGCTCCAGCGGGACCCTGCGCGGCGGAAGCTCGACGCGCTCACCTTCGGGCTGTTCACCGTCGCCCTGGGCACCAACATCCCCACGCCGCTGCTGCTGGTCTACCGGCGCACGCTGGACCTCTCCGACGCCGACGTCACCGCCGTCTTCGGCTGCTACGCGATCGGCCTGATCGCCGCGCTGACCCTGTCCGGGCCCGCCTCGGACCGGTTCGGCCGGCGGGCCCTGGTCCTGCCGTTCGCCGTGCTGGCCGGCCTGGTCTCCCTGCTCTTCCTGCCTGCCGTCGACCACCTGCCGCTGCTCTACGCCGGGCGGCTGCTGCAGGGCGTCGTCTCCGGGGTGGTCTTCTCCGTGGCCAACGCCTGGCTGCAGGAGCTGGCCGGCCCGGACGGTCAGCAGTCGGCGGCCACCCGGGGCGCGGTGTCCACGTCGCTGGGCTTCGCCGTCGCACCGGCGATGAGCGGGCTGCTCGCCCAGTACGGCCCGGCCCCGACCACGCTGCCGTACCTGGTGCACGTCGCCGTCCTGGTCGTCGGGCTGGGTGCGCTGGCCACCGTGCCGGAGACCGTGCAGGCCCGCCACGGCGGCAAGCTGATGACGCTGGGCCTGCCCCCGGAGGCCCGCCGCCCCTTCTGGGCGGCGCTGGCACCCACCGCCGTCGGGGTGTTCGCGTTCCCGACGATCGCAGCGACGCTGCTGCCGCTGCTGGTGGTCCCCGACGGGGTGGGCGTCGCCTACGCCGGGCTGGTCGCGGGGCTGGCGCTGGGCGCCAGTGCGGTCGCCGCCCGGCTCGGCCGGCGCGCGGCACGGGGTGCGGCACCGCTGGGGATGGTGCTCGCCGCGGTCGGGCACGCCCTCGGCGTCGCGGCGATCGTCACCGGTTCCGAGGCGCTGCTGCTCCCCTCGGCGGCGCTGCTCGGCGGTGCGGGTGGGCTCTGCCTCACCGCGGGGCTGACCCTCACTGCCCGGCTGGCGCCTCCGCAGGCCCGGGGCGCCATGAACAGCGCCTTCTACGCGTTCGCCTACGCCGGGTTCGGCACCCCGCTGCTGCTGGCCTGGCTGGGCTCGACCTTCGGCACGGTGCCGGCGATGACCGCCTTCCTCGCCGTCCCGGTAGCGCTGGCCGGCTGGCTGTGGCTGGAGCTCCGGCGCCGGGGCTGAGGGGCCCTTGCCTCCCCACCGTGTGGCCCACGACACTCCCGGGATGGCGAACGCACCGCTCGTGGTCGGCACCGGCCCCCGGAAGGTCCTGGCACTGCACGGCTGGTTCGGCTCGGCGACCGGGTGGGGGCCGTTCGCCGACCTGATCGACGAGGAGCGGTACAGCGTCCTGTTCCTCGACTACCGCGGGTACGGCGCGCGCCGCGCGGAGGACGGCGAGCACACGCTGGCCGAGATCTCCGCCGACGCCCTGGCCGCCGTCGACGCGCAGGGGTGGTCGTCGTTCACCGTCCTGGGGCACTCGATGGGCGGCAGTGCGATGCAGCGGGTGCTCGTCGACGCCGGCGGCCGGGTCACCGGCCTGATCGGGGTGAGCCCGGTCCCCTCCACCGGCGTCCCCTTCGACGAGCAGGCCGAGCAGCTCTTCCGCGGCGCCGCGGGCGACCGGGGCAACCGGTACGCGATCCTCGACCTCACCACCGGCGGCCGGCTGAGCCGCACCTGGCTCGACCGCATGGTGCAGATCTCCTTCGACCAGTCCGACCCCGCCGCCTTCGGCGCGTACCTGGACGCCTGGGCGGGCACCGACTTCTCCGCCGAGGTGCAGGGCGACCCGGTGCCGGTCCGGGTCGTGGTGGGCGAGCACGACCCGGCGCTCAGCGCCGCGGTGATGGAGCAGACCTTCCTGCAGCAGTACCCCAACGCCTCCCTGGAGGTGCTGACCAACGCCGGCCACTACGCGATGTTCGAGACGCCCGTGGCGCTGCTGACCACCGTGGAGCGCTTCCTGGACGACCTGTGACCGCGCCGCAGGAGACCGCCCCCCTCCTGGACCCGGCCACCTACGAGACGGGCCCACCGCTGGCGGAGCTGGCCCGGCTGCGCGCGGCGGGCCCGGTCGCCTGGGTCGACGAGCCGGCCGGTCCCGGCTGCTGGCTGGTCCTCCGGCACGCCGAGGTCGAGCGGGTGCTCAAGGACCCCGCCACCTTCTCCTCCTGGCTCGGGGCCACCCAGGTCCAGGACGCCGGAGACCTGCCCTGGGTCCGCCGGATGATGCTCAACATGGACCCGCCGGACCACTCCCGGCTGCGCCGCCTGCTGACCCGGTCGTTCACCCCGCGCGCGGTGGCCGCGCTCACCGCCTCGATCGAGGCCACCGCGGCCGCACTGGTCGACCGGATGGTCGACGGTGCCGACGATGGCATGGTCGCCGGTGCCAGCGAGGGCATGGTCGCCGGTGCCAGCGAGGGCCGCTGCGACTTCGCCAAGGACGTCGCCGCCGACCTGCCGCTGGTCACCCTCGCCGACGTGCTCGGGGTCCCGGCCGAGGACCGCCGGCTGATGTTCGACTGGTCGAACCGGGTGATCGGCTGGCAGGACCCCGACTACGCCTCCTCGGCGGCGTTCGACGCCAGCACCGGCACGGCCATGGCCCGGCAGGCGGTGGCGCTGCGCCCGGTGCCCGACGCCGACGGGCGGCTGCCCGACCCGCGCACCCGCGCCGGCATGCCGGACCTCTACGCCTACGCGCGGCTGCTCGCCGAGGAGAAGCGCCGCACGCCCGGTCGGGACGTCATGTCGATCCTGCTGGCCCAGACCGACGGGGACGACCCGCCGGTCAGCGACGCCGAGTT
The DNA here is from genome assembly GCF_011039295.1 of Modestobacter sp. KNN46-3. NCBI lineage: Bacteria > Bacillati > Actinomycetota > Actinomycetes > Geodermatophilales > Geodermatophilaceae > Modestobacter > Modestobacter sp. KNN46-3. The sequence goes on from NZ_JAAKGN010000001.1 coordinate 168,456, forward strand.
CGAGAAAATGTTCTGGCTGTTCGCGGTGGCCGGCAACGAGACGCTGCGCAACGGGCTGCCCGGCGGGCTGATCGCGCTGCTCTCCCACCCCGAGGCGATGGCCCAGCTGCGCGCCGACCCGGGGCTGCTGCCCGGAGCGGTCGAGGAGATGCTGCGCTGGTGGACGCCGGTGATGGTGTTCCGCCGGACCGCGACCCGCGACGTGACCATCGGTGACGCCCGGGTGCGGGCCGGGGACAAGGTGGTCGTCTCCTTCACCTCGGCCAACCGGGACGAGCGGGTGTTCGCCGAGCCGGAGCGCTTCGACGTCCGCCGGGCGCCCAACCCGCAGCTGTCCTTCGGTCACGGGCCGCACTTCTGCCTGGGCGCCCAGCTGGCCCGGGTGCAGATGCGCGCGCTGTTCGCCGAGCTGCTGCGGCGCACCAGCGTGCTGGAGCTCGACGGGCCGCCGGCGCTGCTGCGGTCGAGCTTCCAGCGCGGGGTGAAGCGGCTGCCGATCCGCTGGGTCGCCGCCTGAGCCGGGCAGACTCGCGGCGACCGGGTGTCACATCTGCGCTCGCGGCGGTGCTGTAGGGGCATGGACCTCGTTCGGCACGGAGCCCCGGCGGCGGTACGGCTGCCGATGCCGGGGCGCACAGCGGATCGGGTCGAGAGGGAGGACAGGACGGTGGCGGGTGCCGTGACGGGTGCCGTGTCCGGTGCCGTGCGGTCCGACCTCGGCGAGGTGTTCCGGCGCGACTACCCGCAGGTCGTGGCCGTGGCCGCCCGGGTGCTCGGCTCCCGGGACGAGGCCGAGGACGTCGCCCAGGAGGTCTTCCTGGCCTTCGGCCGGTCCACCGTGCCGGCCGCCGAGGCGCCCGGCTGGTTGTCCGTCGCCGCCGTCCACACCGCGCTCAACCTGATCCGTTCCGGGCGGCGCCGCGCGTCCCGGGAGGAGACCGTGCACCGCCTCGGCGACGTCACCACCCCCGACGTCGCCGAGGCGGTGCTCACCCGCGAGGACCGCAGCCGCGTCCGGGCCGCGCTCGGCGGGCTGCCCCGCAAGCAGGCCGTGGTCCTCGTGCTCCGGCACAGCGGCCTCAGCTACGCCGAGGTCGCCGCGGCACTCGACATGTCCCCCGGCAGCGTCGGCACCACCGTCCGACGCGCCGAATCCGCACTGCGCAAGGAGCTGACCCGTCATGCGTCATCCGACTGAAGGCACGCTGCGCCGCCTGCTCGACGAGCCGGCCGGCGTCCCCGACCCCGACCGGGCGCACGTCGCCGGGTGCCCGCAGTGCCTGGCGGCGCTGGCCGCCACCCGCCGGGACGCCGACCTCGTCGGCGCCGCGCTGGCGACCGAGGGCAGCCCCGACGTCGACGCCGGCTGGCGGCGGCTCACCGCGGCCCTGCCCGCCGCCGCGCCGGCCGCCCGGCCGGAGCGCGTCCGGCCGAGCCGGTCGCGCGGGTTCCTGCGCCGGCCGGCCGCCGCGGTGCTCGCGGTCGGCGTCGTCCTGGCCGGTGCCGGGACGGCGGCCGCCAACGACTGGCTGCAGGTCTTCCGCACCGAGGAGATCGCCCCGCTGAGCCTCACCACCGACGACCTGGTCGCGCTGCCGGACCTGAGCGCCTACGGCGACGTCGAGCTCACCGGCGACCCGGACGTGCACGAGGTCCCCGACGCGGCCACCGCCGCGGAGGAGTCCGAGCTGGACGTGCCCGAGGTGGCCGATCTGCCCCGCGGCGTCGCCGGCGAGCCGACGATCTCGGTGGGCGGCCAGCTCAGCGCCACCTTCACCTACTCGGCCGACCGCGCCGCGCAGGCCGCCGCCGCGGCCGGCGAGGTGCTGCCCCCGCCGCCGCCCGGCCTGGACGGCAGCTCGGTGCGGCTGGTCGCCGGGCCGGGCGTCGCCCAGGTCTGGTCCTCCGAGTCCGGGCTCCCCGCTCTCGTCGTGGGCCGCGCCGTCGCCCCGTCGGCGTACTCCTCCGGCATCCCGTTCGAGACGGTCCGCGACCACCTGCTGTCGCTGCCCGGCCTGCCCGACGACGTCGCGGCGCAGCTGCGGAGCTTCACCGGCGACGGCTCGACCCTCCCGCTGCCCGTGCCCGCCGAGCTGGCCACCAGCTCGACGGCGGAGGTCGACGGCGAGGAGGCCACGGTGCTGACCGGCAACGACGGCGCGATGGCGGCCGTGGTCTGGGTCTCCGACGGCGTGGTGACCGCGGTGGCCGGTTCGCTGGACACCGAGGAGCTGCTGTCCGTGGCGCGGGACCTGCGCTGAGCATGAGCACCGTGGACAGTGGTGCCGGGGTGCAGGCCGCCGCCGACCTGGTGGCCGGCCTGCCCCCGGCACCGGCGGCCTGGGGCACCGGGCTGCGCAAGCAGTACCGCAGGCACCTGGCCGTCGAGGACGTGTCGCTGCAGGTGGGCCGGGGCGAGATCGTCGGGCTGCTCGGGCCCAACGGCGCCGGCAAGACCACCGTGATCAAGATGCTGCTCGGCCTGGTCCGCCCGGACGCCGGCGAGGCGATGCTGCTCGGGCAGCGCTCCGCCGACCCGGCCGCCCGCGCCCGGGTCGGCTACCTGCCCGAGCTCTTCCGCTACCAGCCCTGGCTGACCGCGGCCGAGGTGCTGGCGCTGCACGCCCGGCTCTCCGGCGCCGGGGTGCCCGCCGCCGAGCAGCGCGACTGCCTGGCGCTCGTCGGGCTGTGCGGCCGGGGCGACGACCGGGTGGGCGGGTTCTCCAAGGGCATGCAGCAGCGGCTGGGGCTGGCGGTCGCGCTGGTCGGCCGGCCGGAGTTCGTGGTGCTGGACGAGCCGACCAGCGCCCTGGACCCGCTGGGCCGCGCCGACGTGCGCGACATCGTGCTCGAGCTGCGGTCCCGTGGGGTCGCGGTGCTGCTCAACTCGCACCTGATCGGTGAGGTCGAGCGGGTCTGCGACCGGGTCGTCGTCCTGGACCGCGGCCGGGTCGCCGCCTCCGGCACGCTTGCCGAGCTGCTCGGCCAGCGGGAGGTGCGGCTGCACCTGACCGACCTTTCCCCCGCCGCGCAGCAGCGGCTCGCCGCCCTCGGCCGGGTCGACCGGGAGGGCGAGTGGTCCACCGTCGCGCTGTCCGCCGACGACGACGGGACGGCGGTGCCCGACCTGGTGCGTGACCTGGTCTCCCTCGGGGCGCTGGTGCACGCGGTGGAGCCGGTGCGGATCAGCCTGGAGGAGCGGCTGCTCGGCATCCTGCGGGACGGCGCCGCGAGCCGTGCGGCGGGCCCGTCGTGAGCACGGCCCGGACGGTGCTGACCATCGCCGCGCTCACCCTGCGCGAGGCCTCCCGCCGGCGGGTGCTGCTCGCGCTCGTCGCGCTGACCGTCGGGCTGCTCGGGCTGAGCAGCTGGGGCTTCTCCCGGCTGGCGGCCGAGTCGCTGACCAGCGGTGAGGCCCGGCTGACCGCGTCCATCCTGCTGAACCTGGTGATGTTCGGCTACAGCCTGGTCGCCGCGCTGGGCACCGCCTTCCTGGCCGGCCCGACGCTGTCCGGGGAGACCGAGTCCGGCATCGCGCTGTCCATGCTCGCCCGGCCGATCCGTCGCTCGGCGTTCCTGCTGGGCAAGTGGCTGGGGCTGGTCGCGTTCGGCAGCGGCTTCGTCGCCCTGGCCGGGCTGGCCCAGATCGTCGTCGTCCGGGTGACCGTCGACTACTGGCCGCCGGCGCCGGCGACCGCGCTGGCCCTGCTCGCCGCCCAGACCGTGGTGCTGCTGACCCTCACGGTGCTGCTCGCGACCGTCATCTCGCCGATGGCCTCGGGTGTGGTGGCGGTCGGCCTGTTCTGCACGACCTGGGTGGCCGGGGTGGTGGGCGCGATCGGCGAGGCCCTGGGCAACGACGCCGTCGGTCGGGTCGGGAGCGTGTCGCGGGTGCTGCTGCCCACCGACGGGCTTTGGCGCGGGGCGATGAACGCCTTCCAGGACCCGTCGGCGATCGTCCAGTTCGGCGGGGCCGACGAGGGCGCCGGGGCCTTCCCGTTCCTCAGCACGGCGCCGCTGACCCTCACCTACCTGGGCTGGGCGGTGCTGTGGGTGGCGATGGTGTGGGCGCTGGCCGCGATGTCCTTCGTCCGCCGCGACCTCTGATGGCCGACCCCGGCGCGGTCGTGCTCCAGTTGCCGTTCCGGGGCACCTGGCGGGTGGAGAACAGCCCGGCGCGGCGGGTGCCGAGCCACGGCACGCACCTGTTCGCCACCACGTACGCCATCGACTTCACCGCCGTGCGGGGACGCCGGACGGCGACCACCCGGGACTGGCGGTCGCTGCTGGGCACCGAGCCGGTGGACCGGTTCGTCGGCTTCGGGCAGCCGGTGCTGGCCCCGGCGGCCGGGCGGGTGGTGTCGGTGCACGACGGCGAGCCGGACGGCGTGGCGCGCCGCTCGCAGGCCGCCCGGGTGCCCTACGCCCTCACCCAGGCGAGCCGGGCCCGCGGCGGCGCCGGCGCCCTGGCCGGCAACCACGTGGTGCTCGAGCTCGAACCCGGGGGCGCCCACGTCGTGCTGGCCCACCTGCGCGAGGGGTCGCTGCGGGCGCGCCCCGGCGACCTGGTGACGGCCGGCCAGCCGCTGGCCGAGTGCGGCAACTCGGGGAACTCCACCCAGCCGCACGTGCACGTCCAGGCGATGGACTCCGCCGACCCGTTCACCGCCCGCGGGCTGCCGCTGGCCTTCCGCGGCCACCGGTCCTGGCCCCGTGACGGGGGCCCGCCGGTCGTCGTCCCGCTGGGCGTCCCCGCGGAGGGCGCGGTCGTCGAGCCGGTGTGACGCCGCCTCACCAGCTGCCGCCGCCCCCTCCCCCGGCCGCGCCGCCCACGTAGGTCGAGCCGGTCCCGCTGCCGGCGCTCGCCGGCGGGGAGAGCGCCGGGTTGTCCGGGGCCGAGAACGCCAGCAGCGCCGGCCACACGCCGACGTGTCCGGCACCGTGCGCGGGCACGTACCAGGACGGGGTGGCACCGGGGCGGGCCGCCTGCACCGCGGTGGTCCACTCCTCCGCCACCCCGAGGGCCACCGCGTGCGGCAGGTACCGGACCCGGAGGTCGGTGCGCGCCGCACCGGCGAGGTCGGCCAGCTGGTCCGCGTCGGCGGACCACGGCCCGTCGGAGGTGGCGAGCTGGTCGCGGAACGCGGCCGCCCGCTCGTGCACCTGGGCGCCCTCCGGGGTGCGCTGGGGCATCCGCCCGGCCAGCCCCAGCAGGACCAGCCCGGCGAGGACGACGCCGGTGCCGGCCAGCGCCCACGTGCTGGTGACGGCCAGGACGACGGTCAGGACGACGCCGGCCACGAGCACCCCGGCACCGAGGGCGTACCAGCGACGCCGGACCGCGGCGGGGTCGGCGCGGAACCAGCCCAGCTCCACCACGTCCCGGTACACCGCCGCGCAGGCCCGGGCCGCGATGGCCGGGAACCGTGACTGCAGGTCCGACAGGAGGACGACCTCGCCGTCGGCGAAGACGTCGTCAAGGAGCAGCTGCTCGTAGAGGCGCAGCCCCCGCTGGTCGGCCGGCGTGCGGACCAGCCGCCAGTCCGGGGGGACGTCGGCGTCCGGCTCGTCGTCGGCAGGATCGACGGCGACCTCCTCGATCCGCAGCTGGCCGCGGACGGCCAGGTCCAGCAGGGTGGCGAGGACCTCGTGCCGCTGGGCGCGGCCGTCGAGCACGGTGCCCAGCTGGGCCGGCCGGGCGTCGTGTGGCGGGGTGAGCTGCGGGGCCCGCGGCCCGGATCCGGCCGGGCGGCTCCGCCGGGCCCGCAGCAGCGGCGGGACGACGAGGAGCAGCAGCCCTCCGACGGCCAGCCCCGCGGTCGCCGGGGTGAGGCGGAAGGCCTGCGCCGGGCTGAACGTCTCCTCGAGCACCGGCTCCGCGCCGGCGAAGGTGCCCGCCGGGTAGGTGGCGCTCACCGTCACGCCCTCCCCCGGGTCGAGCCCGCCGGCCTCCGCGCGCACCGCACCGACGGCCTCGACGTCCATGGGGCAGGCGGTCAGGGCGTCGTCCGTGCCGACCACGCAGTCCCCCGAGACCGGCGCCGCGCCCGCCGGGCCGGTCAGCCGGACGTCCACCTGCTCGATCGGCACCTCCCAGCCGGTCCCGACCGCGTTCCAGGCCACCCGGTCGCCGTCGTCCCCCGGGTCGGCGACCCCCTCGACCCGGTAGCGGAGCACGTAGGTGTGCTCGCCGGTGACCTCGGTGTCCTCGTCCCCCACCCGGACGGTCAGGACGCCGTCCTCGCTGGTGACCTCGGTGTCCGCGGGCGCACCCGTGGGGCTCTCCACGACGACGTCGCTGATCGGGTAGAGCCGGTCGCGGGTCTGCTCGAAGGGCGCCCGCTCGGGGATCAGCCGCTCGATGCCGTGCCGCTCGGAGTCAGCGAAGTCGTAGGCGATCGTCTCCTCGACCTCAAGTGAGCCGTCGGCGTCGGCCACCAGGTCGACCTCGTAGGAGCGGATGGCCTCGGCCTGGCCGTCGTCCGTGCACCCCGCCAGCAGCAGGGCCGGGAAGACCAGCCCGGCCACCGCCGCCCGCCGTCCGTCCGCACTCATGTCGCACCGTCCTCGTCTCGACCGCCGTGCCCAGGTGAGGGCGTGCGGAGTCTCCCCGACGCCCGAGGTGTCCGGGCACGAGGCGCGGCCGCGCGCTCGCCGGAGAACTGTCGGCACCCCGTGCTGGCATGGCCGGGTACGCCACAGCACACACCCATCCACCGGAGGCTGTCGATGAGGATCGTGGTCACCACCCCGACCGGGCACGTGGGCTCCCGCGTGGTCCGGCTGCTCCTGCAGGCCGGGCTGCGGCCCACCCTGCTGCTGCGCTCCCCGGAGAAGCTGGACCCGCAGACGCGGGAACGGGTCGACCTCGTGGTCGGTGACCAGGGCGACCTGGACACGGTGCTGCGGGCGACCGAGGGCGCGGACGCCCTCTACTGGGTCGACCCGCCGACGCTGGACGACGACCCGGTCGCCACGTCCACCCGGATGGGCGCGGTCGCCGCCCGCGCGGTGCGGGAGAACCAGGTGTCCCGGGTCGTGTTCCAGAGCAGCGTCGGCGCCGAGAAGCGCCACGGCGTCGGGCAGATCGACGGGCTCGCGCGCACCGAGGAGCAGCTGGAGGAGACCGGCGCCGCGGTGCTCCACCTGCGCTGCGGGTACTTCTTCACCAACCTGCTGTCCGACCTCGACGGGCTGCGGGACGGCGTGCTGCGCACCACCATGCCGACCGACCGGCCGATGCCCTGGGTCGACCCGCGGGACATCGGGGAGGTGGCGGTGGCCAACCTGCTGTCCCCGGGCTGGTCCGGCCGGCGGGTGCTCGCCGTGCACGGGCCGGAGGACCTCACCTTCGAAGCAGTGGCCGGGATCGTGGCCGCCGCCACCGGCCGGGCGGTCCGCGCCGAGCAGATCGGTGACGACGACCTGCGCGCCGGCCTCCGGGCGGCGGGGCTGTCCGAGGCCCAGGTCGAGGGGTTCGTCGGGATGTCCCGCGGCCTGCGGGAGGACTTCGTCCCCGCCGACCCGCGCTCGGTGCTCACCACGACGCCCACCACGCTGCGCTCCTGGGCCGTCGAGCACCTCGCGCCGCAGCTCTGAGCCGGCGCTGCGGCGACTGGCCGCTCCCGGGATCCGACGTAGCCTCGGTGGGGTGAGTCTCGCACCGGCACCGATCCTCAGCCTGGACCACCGCTTCGCCCGGGAGCTGCCCGAGCTGGCCGTCGCCTGGCAGGCCGACGACGCCCCCGATCCCCGACTGCTCCTGCTCAACGAGCCGTTGGCCGCCCAGCTCGGGCTCGACCCCGCCACGCTGCGGACCGCCGAGGGGCTGCGCCTGCTGGTCGGCACTGCCGTCCCGGCCGGGGCCACCCCCGTCGCCCAGGGCTACGCCGGGCACCAGTTCGGTGGCTTCGTGCCGCGGCTGGGCGACGGCCGGGCGCTGCTGCTCGGTGAGCTGACCGACGTGGAGGGCCAGCTGCGCGACCTGCACCTCAAGGGCTCCGGGCGCACCCCGTTCGCCCGCGGCGGCGACGGGCTGGCCGCGGTCGGTCCGATGCTGCGCGAGTACGTGATCAGCGAGGCGATGCACGCCCTCGGCATTCCCACCACGCGCTCCCTGGCCGTGGTCGCGACCGGGCGCTCGGTGCGCCGGGAGACGCTGCTGCCCGGCGCCGTCCTGGCCCGGGTGGCGAGCAGCCACCTGCGGGTGGGCAGCTTCCAGTACGCCCGGGTCAGCGGGGACGCCGAGCTGCTGCGCCGGCTGGCCGACCACGCGATCAGCCGGCACCACCCGGACGCCGCCCAGGCCGAGAACCCCTACCTGGCGCTCTTCGCCGCGGTGGTCACCGCCCAGGCCGAGCTGGTGGCCCGGTGGATGCAGGTCGGGTTCGTGCACGGGGTGATGAACACCGACAACGTGACCATCTCGGGCGAGACGATCGACTACGGGCCGTGCGCCTTCCTGGAGGCCCACGACCCGGCCACGGTGTACAGCTCGATCGACCACGGCGGGCGCTACGCCTACGGCAACCAGCCGATCGTGGCCGAGTGGGACCTCGCCCGGCTCGCCGAGGCGATGCTGCCGCTGCTCGCCGAGGAGCAGGAGCCCGCGATCGAGCTCGCGGTGGCGGCGCTGGGTGAGTTCCGGCCGCAGTACGACGCGGCCTGGTCGGCCGGCATGCGCGCCAAGCTCGGCCTGCCGGAAGGGCTGGACGACGCGGTGGCCGCGCCGCTGGTCGAGGAGTTCCTGACGCTGCTGCAGGCCGGCCACGTCGACCACACATCCGGGTTCCGGCTGCTCGGCGCCGCCGCCCGCGGCGACGTCGACCCGGTCCGCAACCTCTTCCTCGACCTGGCCTCGTTCGACGCGTGGTCGGAGCGCTGGCGCGCACTGGCCCCGGACGCCGACGCCATGGACCGGGTGAACCCGCTCTACATCCCGCGCAACCACCTCGTCGAGGAGGCGCTCACCGCGGCGACCGGCGGCGACCTGGCCCCGCTGGGCCCCCTGCTCGACGCCGTGACCCACCCGTACACCGAGCGCCCGGGCCTGGAGCGGTACGCCACCCCCGCCCCCGCCGACTTCGGCGCCACCTACCAGACCTTCTGCGGCACCTGACCCGCCCTCGACCACCAAAATGGCCATTTTGGTGGCAGGCGGGCGTCAGCCCGGGGGACGGGTCAGGGGTCGGTGGTCAGGCGGGCCAGTTCGACGACGGCGGCGACCAGCTGGTCGCCGTCCAGCAGGACGGCGTCGTTGTGGTCGGCGCCGGGCACCTCGATCGTGCGGTGCAGCTGCCCGGCGGCAGCGGCCACCGCTCTGCTCTGCTCCGGCGGCACGATCGAGTCGGCGGTGCCCAGGACGACGGTGGTGGGGACCTCGACCCGGGCGACCTGCTCGGCCACCGGGTAGCGGTCGCGCAGCAGCAACCGGACCGGCAGGAACGGGTAGTGCTCGCTGCCGACGGCGGCCAGGTCGACGAACGGCGAGCGCAGCACGAGCCCGGCCGGCGGGTGCGCGACGGCCAGCTCGGTGACGACGCCGGCGCCCAGGCTCTCCCCGTAGTACAGCAGCCGCTCGGCCGGGACCCCGCCGTCGGCCAGCAGCCAGTCGCGCGCCGCACGGACGTCGAGGGCCAACCCGGCCTCGGTCGGGCTGCCCGGGTTGCCGCCGTACCCGCGGTAGTCGAACAGCAGCACCGCCAGCCCGGCTGACGACAGTGCCCGGGCCAGCGGCGCCCGGACCCCGCGGTGGCCGCCGTTGCCGTTGGCCGCCAGCACGGCCGGTGCGTCGGCCGTCGGCCCGGGCACGAACCACGCGCCGAGGGTCAGCCCGTCGGCGGTGGTCAGCTCGACGTCCCGGCCACCGGGGACGACCTCGGCTGCGGCCGGCACCGGGCCGTCGTCGGGCAGGTACACCAGGCGGCGCTGGAACGTCCACAGCAGACCGACCACCACGATCAGCACCATCGCGCCCACGAGGGCGGCCCGAAGTACCGCCCGCAGCACACCCACATCGTGGCGCTGCGGTGCCGGACCCGCCAGCCCCGGCGCCCGCAACCGGCCGTGTTCCCGAGCCCCAGGACCCCTGACGCCAGCCCTGCCGATACAGACCGGGCAGTGGTGCCGGAGTGTCCCTGAGCGGCCCATCTAGGGACACGCGTCGAAGCGCGCGAAGGAGCGGGGACTCACCCCAGCCGGTACCTGGAGGGGTATTACGCCTCTTCGCACGGAATGGGTCGTTAGCTCCGCGCCGCGCGCCGATGCTTGCGCCCGCGACGGGCCATCACCTGTTCGGTGATGGGGTCGACGGTTGTGGCCAGGGCGTCGGTGATCGCCCAGATGGTCTGGATCCGGGGGCTCTGCAGGGCGTCGTGCCGACTCATGGGACGCCCGAGGATTGCCGGGACGTCTTCCCCGTCAGGAAACGACAAGGTGACGAACGCATCCACGGCGAGGACCCCTTGGGGCCGCGGCCTCCAGATGCAGGAGAACGTCTCGTGGTCGCTGAAGTCTGCATCGTCGCCCCAGGAGCCGAGGATGACGTCCAAGGCGACTTCGTGCTCCGGGTGTCCGTGGCAGACGGCGTAGTACGTGGCCACAGTCGGGCCGTCGTTGGGCTCATGCACGTAGCCGGTGACCCGGGCGAAGTGACTGTCGCAGTCCGCGCAGTACTGCGTCTCGACTGTGTAGTCCTGCGTGTCTAGAGGTTGCTGACGACGTCGCAGAAGGGGCACTGCCACACGCTACGTCCCCGTGGCGTACCGCCCGAGGAAGCGCGACCAGCCTGGCAAGCAAGTCCCCCCTGAAGCCGCCCTCTGGGCGGCCGTTGCCGACCGAGTTCCTAGCGGTAGTTGACGTGCGGGTGGTCGAAGTGGTTGGCCGTCACGCTGCCCCGGTCCTCCATCTGCTTCCAGGAGCCACCGGGCGAGGAGAGCATCCGCTGCTCCCAGATGATGTAGTCGACGCCGAGCTCGGCCCAGTTGGCCACGTGGTAGGCGACGATCGCGTCGCCGAGGGCGGCGTCGGACATGACCATGTAGTCCACCGCCAGCCCCGACGGGTGACCGTGCGGGTCGGCGGCGCTGGGCCGGGTGCCGCCCAGGGTGATCGAGCCGGCGCCGGGCACGTTGCTGACCACGGCGTTCGCGGCAGCTTGCGCCTGCGGCTTGATCGGTCCGGCGCTGTTGGTGATCTTCGCGATCGCGGACACCGCCGTGCCGGCCGTCGAGGCGGCCCCGGCTGCGGGCTTGGCGGCGGCACCGGCCCGCGCCGGTGCGGCGGGCTTCGCGGCAGCCGCCTTCGCCTCCGCCTCCGCAGCAGCCGCTGCCTCCGCGGCGATGCGAGCGGCCTCCGCCTCTGCGGCGGCCGCTGCCTCGGCGGCGACGCGGGCAGCCTCGGCCTCGGCGGCCTGCTGGTCGAGCACGGCCTGGTCGGCCGCCGCCTGCGCCTGCTGGGCGGCGGTCTGCTCCGCCTCCCGGGTGGCCCGGCTGGCGGCCAACTCCTCGAGCGGCCGCAGGTCCTCGGTCCCGTCGACGGCGCCGGACTGGGCGGCCAGCCCCAGCTGCTCGGCGACGCTCACCGGCTGGGAGGCCACGGGGTCGGCCTGGGCCGCTGGGCCCACGCCGACGACGACGTTGACCAGGACGGCTCCGGCCGCCGCGATGCCCAGGTAGAGCCCGGGGCGGCGCATGCCGGCCGGCGGACGGCGTCGGCCGGTGGCGGCAGAGGTGGTGGTGCGGGCGCGCATGGGCAGGAGTGCTCCGAACAGGTGTCTTCCGATGGCCGCCTACCAGGTCAGCTGACGGGTTCGGGCGGGAAGCAGCCCTACCCGGCCCGGACGGTCGTCCGGGCGCGGGATTCACCCCAGTGGTGCGGTGGGTCCCCGGCTCGCCCCGGAGGGCGACTCGGCGGCGTCCGGTCGGGCTCCCCGGGTGGGGACGTGGCGACCGACTGGACCCGGCCAACGTAACGGCGTTATGTAGTCGTGACAATCCGTTGCCCGCATTTCATCGGGTGACGGTGGTCGCGTCACTCTCCGGACACACGCGTCCCATCCGTCACCACCGGCGGTGCTCGGTCAGCGCACCGACAGCTCGACGACGGACCGGCTCCCGCCCCCGGCCGCGGTGGCCGCCCAGGCCTCCTCGACCCGCGCCAGCGGGAGGACGGCGTGCTCCACCCGGAGCTGCCCGGCCGCGGCGTGCCGCAGCACCGCGGTCAGCGCGGCGGCCCGCTGCTCGCCGGTGAGCGCGTTGTTGGTGTAGCCGAGCACGTCGATGCTCCGGCTGCGCAGCACGGCGGAGGAGAACTCGGCGGCGTCCCCGGCCGCGCCACCCAGGTTGACCAGCCGCCCACCGGGCGCCAGCACCGAGCACGCGGCCGCGGCCACGGCGCCGAACACCGGGTCGACGACGAGGTCGACGTCCGAGCCGACCGTCTGCCGGATCCGCGCAGCCAGGTCGCCGCCGTCCCCGGTGAGGACGACGTCCTCGGCGCCGGCCCGGCGGGCACGGTCGGCGGCGGACGGCGAGCGGCAGACCCCGACCACCCGCCCGGCCCCCAGCGCGCGGGCGGCGCCGAGCGCGGCCTGACCGACCGCACCTCCGGCACCGAGCACCAGCACCCGCTCCCCCGGCTGCAACCGGCCGCGCCAGGTCAGCGCCATCCAGCCGGCGACCGCCGACAGGCCCAGCGCGGCCACGACCGGGTCGGGCAGGTCCCCGGCGAGCGGGACGACGTCGGCGTCCGGCACGGCGCAGAGCTCGCCCAGGCTGCCGTCGCCCGGGCTCATCCCCGCCGAGGTGGCGAACCAGACCCGGGTGCCGGGCGTCAGCACCGCCGACGACACCACGACCCCCACCCCCTGCACACCTGGTACGTAGGGCACGGCCGGACGGCCGAAGTACGACGTCCCGGAGGCGCAGAGGAGGTCCAGCGGCACGACCGGGGCGGCGGTCACCCGGACCAGGGTCCGGCCCTCGCCGGGCACCGGGTCCGGGTGGTCCACCAGGGCGGGCGGCTCGCCCGGCCGGGTCAGGACGGCGGCGCGCACCGGCTCAGGTCGCGATGTCGGGATAGGGCATGGAGATGTGCTCCATCGCCTTCCCGTAGGCACGCTGGTACTCCATCGGCCCGTGGTCGCGCTCGAACAGCGCGATGAACAGGGTGAGCGTCAGGAACGGGTGCGCGCCCATCTGGAACAGCGCGACGTGGTCGTGCTCGGCCAGCGCTCGCCGCTCCTCGTCGGTGAAGGCCAGCCAGGTGGTCTTCTCCGCGGGGATGCAGTTGAGGATGGTGTTGGCCATCTCGGCCTCCCACCAGGTGACCGTGCCGGCCGGGTCCTCCCGGTAGCGCTCGGTCAGCTCGGGGTCGCGGTCGACGGTGAACAGGAACTTGTCCAGCAGGTACTTGCTCATGCCGACACACCGCCCGTGCTCGGGACCCCGTTGGGGTACCAGGTGAAGTACGCCTCCATGGTGTGGAACAGGTCCAGGGTGTCGACGTGGTCGGCCTTTGCGCCCTCGCCGGCCACGCCCATCATCAGCATGAAGTCCATGAACCCGTGGGTGGCGTTGCCCGGGTGGTGCAGGGACTCCAGGGAGACCTCGGCCAGGCAGCCCTCGATGTCCCCGCTGGCGATCCACTCGACGGCCTTGCGGTCGAACTCCGGGTCCGGCCCGTGCTCGCCGAACTGGCGCGGCCCGCCCAGCTCCAGGGACAGGTGCCCGGTGCCGATCACCGCCACCCGCTTGTCGCTCTCCCAGGACTCGACCATCTCCCGGATCGCCCGGCCCAGCTGGACGAAGCGCTTCGGCTGCGGCAGCGGCGGGGCGAAGATGTTGGTGTAGATCGGCACGATCGGCAGGTCGGCCTGCGGGCGCAGCGTGATGATCGGGCAGGTGATGCTGTGGTCGATCCGCAGCTCGTTGCTGAAGGCCAGGTCGAAGTCCCGGTCCAGCCCGTCCCGCAGCAGGTGCGCCGCCAGGTCCTCCTCGCCGCGCAGCGTCATCTTCGGCAGCCCGAACTCGCGCTCCTCGTTGTGGAAGTTGGCGTCGAAGAACGGCGCCTTGCCCACCAGGAACTGCGGCATGTTGTCCAGCCACAGCTGGTGGAAGTGGTCACTGCCGACCATCACCAGGACGTCGGGCTCCGCACGGGTGAGCGTCTCGCGGAACGCCTCGATCTTCGCCACCCACTCGTCGGCGAACGGCGGCCGGTCCGCGCCGGTGGCGGTGCTGGCCCGGTAGTAGAAGGGGTGGTGGGTGGACGCGATCACCGCGGCCAGTTCAGCCATGACTGTCTCCGTTGAGGTCAGGGAGGTACGGGTCGGGGGCGACGGACCGGTTGTTGAGGTCCACGGACAGGAACACGTCGTTGGCGACCGGATGCCGCAGCTCTTCGGCGAGCTGCCCGATCAGCCCGGCCGTGCGGGCGAGCAGCGCGAAGCCGCGGAGCAGCTGCAGCGGCAGGCCCAGGTCGGCCAGCGCCGCACCGCACACCCCGGCCCCGTTGAGCGGCAGGGTCTTGCCGAGCACCTGGGGGTGGACCCGGCCGATCGCGGCGAACAGCGACAGGTGCGGGCCGAACAGCCCCTCCTCGGTCGCGATCTCGAACAGCCGGGGGGTGCGCGGGTCGCCGTCCTTGTGCACGTGGTGGCCGAGCCCGGGGACGAAGCGCCGCGCCGCCCGCTGGGCGGTCACCGTCTCGAGGGCCAGGGCGTCCCAACCCGCGTCGTCGGTCGGCAGCGCACCGTCCACGCCCTTCAGCACGTCGTCCAGGAAGCGGCCGGAGTCCTCGGTGACGCCGAGGAACCGGGAGCCACCGCCGAGCAGGCCGGCGGCGAGCGCCCCCTGCACCGAGTCCGGTGCCGACAGGTAGGTGAGCCGGGTGACGATGGCGGTCGGGGTGAAGCCGTGGTCGGCGAGCGCGGCCAGCACCGCCTCGAAGACCCGGGTCTCCCCCGGTGTGGGCCGCCGCTGGGTGGCCAGCCAGAAGGCCAGCTCGCCGAAGCCGACGGTGCCCATGACGTCGCGGGCCAGGTCGGTGCCCAGCAGCGTGATCGACTCGCGGCTGGAGGCACCCAGCGCGGTCGGGTACTCGGGGGTGGTCACGCGTCCTCCTCGGTGGCCAGCCACCGTCGCAGCTCGGCGCCGTGCTCGTCCAGGGCCGGCGGTGGCAGCCGGTAGTCGGCCGGCGTCTCGGAGAAGGTGATCGGGTGGCGGACCGACGGCACTGCCGCCTCACCCTCCCCCACGGTCACCACCGGGTCCAGGCCGATCGACTCGGCGAAGGCCACCCCCTGGTCGACGGTGTTGATCGGCCCGCAGGGCACGCCCGCGGCGATGATGTCGTCGAACCAGTCCCGCTTGGACCGGGTGCTCAGCCGCTCGACCAGCAGCGGGCGCAGCTCGTCCCGGTTGGCCGTGCGGTCCTCGTTGCGGGCGAACCGCGGGTCGTCGGCGAGCTCGGGCACGCCGAGCACCTCGACCAACCGGCGGAACTGGCCGTTGTTGCCGGCGGTGATGATCAGGTCGCCGTCGGCGCACGGGAGCGGCTCGTAGGGGAACAGGCTCGGGTGGCTGTTGCCCATCCGGAACGGGACGACGTCACCGGCGACGACGGCGCTGGCGTGGTTGACCAGCCCGGACAGCGCGGAGGACAGCAGGTTGACCTCGACGTGCTGGCCGCGGCCGGTCTCGTGCCGGACGTTCAGCGCGGAGAGCACGCCGATGGTGGCGTGCAGGCCGGCCATCACGTCGAAGACGGAGATGCCGGCCCGGAACGGCTCGCCCTCGGGGTCGCCGGTGAGGCTCATCAGGCCGGAGATCGCCTGCACGATCAGGTCGTACCCGGGCAGCGGCGCACCGGCCGGCCCGCTGCCGAAGCCGGTGATCGAGGCGTAGACGACGCGGGGGTTGGTCGCACTGACGCTGGCGTAGTCCAGGCCGAAGCGGCCGAGCCCGCCGGTCTTGAAGTTCTCGATCACGATGTCGGCGCGCCGGGCCAGCTCCTGGGCCGCGGCGGCGTCGGCGGGGTCCTTGAGGTCCAGGGCGATGGAGCGCTTGTTCCGGTTCACGCCCAGGTAGTAGGTCGACACCCCCTCGCGCACCGGCGGCGCCCAGCTGCGGGTGTCGTCGCCGCTGGGGCTCTCCACCTTGACCACCTCGGCGCCCATGTCGGCCAGCAGCATGGTGGCGTAGGGCCCGGCCAGGACCCGGGAGAAGTCGGCCACCAAGAGGCCGGACAGCGGCCCCCGACCCGGCGCGGAACCGGGCGGCAGTGGGTGTTCGGTCATCGGGTGTGGCCCCTCGAGCGGTGTTTCGCCGTCAAGCGGACGGGCGTCCGGAGTGCCGCCGAGTCTCACCACCGCACTGTTCCACTGTCAACCGGAACGTCTGACTCGATCCTCCGCCTTGACATGTGGTCGCGATCACCACGACAGTGGGGCCGTCGCCAGGCTGACCGTTCTGCGGACATTCGTCCGCGACAGTCCGGTGACGGCCTGGAGGTAGACGATGTCCCAGCCCGACACCGACGTCGCGGGGCAGGCGACCGACCGCCCGGTCGTGCTGCGCAACGGCACCGTGCTGACCATGGACGACGCACACACCGTGCTGCCCGACGCCGACGTCCTCGTCGTGGACGGGAAGCTCGCCGCCGTCGGCCAGCAGCTCGACGTCCCGGCCGGGACCCTGGAGATCGACGCGCAGGGCGGCGTCGTGATGCCCGGCATGATCGACACCCACCGGCACATGTGGCAGACCGCGATGCGCGGCTACGGCGCCGACTGGACGCTCACCCAGTACTTCGTCTGGTACTACCTCGAGCACGGCAAGGCCTTCCGTCCCGAGGACGTTCACGCCGGCAACCTGCTGTCTGCCTGGGACGCCGTCGAGGCCGGGGTCACCACCACCGTCGACTGGTCGCACGGGCTGCAGACCGTCGACCACGCCGAGGCCGCCGCCGACGCCCTGCTCGCGGTGCCCGGCCGGTTCCTGCTGGCCTACGGCAACATCCAGGCCGGCCCGTGGGAGTGGGCCACCGACCCGGCCGTGCAGGCGTTCCTCAAGCGTCGCCAGGACGAGGGCAAGCTCGGCCTGCAGCTGGCCTTCGACGTCACCGGTGACCCGGCGTTCCCGGAGAAGCCCGCCTTCGAGGTGGCGCGCGAGCTCGGCCTGCCGGTCACCACGCACGCCGGCGTCTGGGGGGCCACCGGGGACGAGGGCATCCGGCTGATGCACGACAACGGCTTCATGACCCCCGAGACGGTCTACGTGCACGCCGCCACGCTGACCACCGACTCCTACCACCGGATCGCCGCGACCGGCGGCTCGATCTCGGTGTCCACGGAGTCCGAGCAGAGCGCCGGGCAGGGCTACCCGCCCACCTGGCAGGTGCGCCGGCACGGCATCCCGGTCTCGCTGTCGATGGACACCAGCGTGTGGTGGAGCAGCGACCTGTTCTCCGCGATGCGCAGCACGCTGGGCGCCGACCGCTCCCGCGAGCACCTGGAGGCGCACGCCCAGGGGCAGACGGTCACCCAGGTGCACCTGCGGGCCGAGCAGGTCGTCGACTGGGCCACCCGCGGCGGCGCGCTGGCGCTGGGCCGGGACGACCTGGGCAGCCTGGAGCCGGGCAAGCAGGGCGACGTCGTGCTGATCAAGAACGACCGGTCGCCGGTCTCCTTCCCGCTGCTGAACCCCTACGGGCACGTGGCCTTCCAGGCCCAGCGCGGCGACGTGCACACGGTGCTCGTCGGCGGCCGGGTGGTGAAGCACGAGCACCAGCTGGTCGGTGCCGACCTGGCCGCGGTGCGGCGGACCGTCGACGCGACGGTCGAGCACCTGCAGTCGACCCTCGGCCCGGAGGCGTGGGCGGCCGGCATGAACCCGGACCTGCCGGACGACGACGTCCTGGACAACCCGTACACCTACACCGAGTACAAGTCCACTCCACCCACGGAGCCCGGGGCAACGTGTTCGGCGAGCCCTCGCTGGACCAGCACAGCTCGCACTGAGCACCCGTCGCACCGCGCCGGCCCGGCGCGGTGCGACGCACCAGCAGCAACGGGACGGGGAGGTGGCGCGCGGTGGCAGGACGGGGCACGGGGCCGGACTTCGTGGAGGCGCTCGCGCGCGGGCTGGACGTGCTGGCCTGCTTCGACGCCGACCACCCGGTCATGTCACTGAGCGACGTCGCGACCGCCGCCGGGCTGGCCCGGCCGACCGCGCGACGGCTGCTGCTCACCCTGGAGGAGCTCGGGTTCGTCCGCTCCTCCGCCGGCGCCTTC
The DNA here is from genome assembly GCF_011039295.1 of Modestobacter sp. KNN46-3. Taxonomy (NCBI): domain Bacteria; kingdom Bacillati; phylum Actinomycetota; class Actinomycetes; order Geodermatophilales; family Geodermatophilaceae; genus Modestobacter; species Modestobacter sp. KNN46-3. Next base: position 186,748 of record NZ_JAAKGN010000001.1, read on the forward strand.
CGGCTCACCCCGAAGGTGCTCACCCTCGGCATGGCCTACGTCGGGGCGCTGGGGCTGTGGGACATCGCCCGCCCGCACCTGGAGGCGCTGGTCGCGCAGACCGGTGAGTCCTCCTCGATGGCCCAGCTCGACGGCTCGGACATCGTCTACGTCGCCCGGGTCGCCGTCCCGAAGCTGATCACCCTGCGGGTGGAGATCGGGACGCGCTTCCCCGCCGTGCAGACCTCGCAGGGCAAGGTGCTGCTCGCCGGCCTCTCCCCCGCCGAGCTGGAGGCCACCCTGGCCGAGCCGAGCCGGGCCGGGCTGCCGACCTACATCGGCCGCTCGGCCGACCAGCTGCAGACCGAGCTGACCGAGGTCCGCGCCCGTGGCTGGGCACTGGCCGACGAGGAACTGGCCCCCGGCGTCCGCTCGGTCGCGGTGCCGGTCCGGGACGGCGCCGGCGCCGTGCGCGCCGCGATGAACGTGACGGTGCACGCCGCGGAGACCTCGACCGACCGGCTGCTCACCGAGCACCTCCCCCGACTGTTGCGCACCGCCGGCGACATCAGCGCCGAGTGGGCGCTGTGGCAGACCCGGCCGCACGTCGAGGTCACCCGCCGGCCGGACGGCTCGACCGCCGCCGGCTGACCCCGACGCGCCGCCGGGCGCCGCTCAGCTCGGGTCGGCCGCCGGGGCCCAGGTCTTGGCCACCATGGTGAGCACGTCGTAGGTGGCGACCGGCTGTCCGTCGCCGTCCACCACGACCGCGTCCCAGCGCACCTCGCCGTGGTCGGCGCCGCCCCGCGGGGTGATCTGCTTGGCGGTGAGGGTGACCGTCAGCTCCGCGCCGGGCTTGACCGGCGTCAGGAACCGCAGGTTGTCCACCCCGTAGTTGGCCAGCACCGGCCCCGGGTCCGGGTCGACGAACAGCCCCGCGGCCCAGGAGACGATCAGGTAGCCGTGCGCGACCCGCCCGCCGAACAGCGGGTTGGCTGCGGCGGCCGCCTCGTCCATGTGGGCGTAGAAGGTGTCCCCGGTGAACTCGGCGAAGTGCTCGATGTCGGCCAGGGTGACCGCACGCGGCCCGGCGGTCACCGAGTCCCCGATCCGCAGCTCGGCCAGCGACTTGCGGAACGGGTGCACGCCGTCGTCGGTGCGGGCGGCGCCGGTCACCCACCGGCGGCCGATCGTGGTCAGCATGTCCGGCGAACCCTGCACGGCGGTGCGCTGCATGTGGTGCAGCACCCCGCGGATGCCGCCGAGCTCCTCGCCACCGCCGGCCCGCCCGGGGCCGCCGTGCACCAGCACCGGCAGCGGGGAGCCGTGGCCGGTGTTCTCCCCGGCGTCGTCCCGGTCGAGCACCAGCACCCGGCCGTGCGCGTGCGCGGCACCGAGCACGAACTCCCGGGCGACCGCCGGGTCGTGGGTCACGATCGAGCCCACCAGGCTGCCCTGCCCGCGCGCGGCGAGCTCGACCGCGTGCGCCACGCCGTCGTAGGGCAGCACCGTGCTCACCGGCCCGAACGCCTCCACGTCGTGCGGCTCGCCGGCGGAGAGGTCGTCGCAGCGCAGCAGCATCGGCGGCAGGAAGGCGCCCCGGTCCCGGTCGGCGCCGACGACGGAGAAGTCGTCCGGGTCCCCGGCGACCAGGTCGGCGACACCGCGCAGCGCCTTCACCGCCCGGAGCACCTCCTGCCGCTGGTCCAGGCTGGCCAGCGCGCCCATGGTCACGCCCTCGGCACCCGGGGCACCGACGACGACCTCGGCCAGCTTCGCCCGGGTCGCCTCCACCACGTCGTCGGCCAGCTCGCGCGGCACCAGCGCCCGGCGGATGGCGGTGCACTTCTGCCCGGCCTTCACCGTCATCTCGGTGACCAGCTGGTCGACGAACAGGCCGAACTCGGGGGTGTCCGGGGTGGCGTCGGGGCCGAGCACCGCGCAGTTCAGCGAGTCGGCCTCGGCGTTGAAGCGCACCGAGTTCGCCACCACCGCGGGGTGGCTGCGCAGCTTGCGGGCGGTGGACGCGGAGCCGGTGAAGAACACCAGGTCCTGCCCGGCGAGCCCGTCGAGGACGCCGGCGGCGCTGCCGGCCAGCAGCTGCACGCTGCCCTCGGGGAGCAGCCCGCTGTCGACGATCGAGCGGACGACGGCCTCGGTCAGGTAGGCGGTCTGGCTGCCCGGCTTCACCACCGTCGGCACGCCGGCGATGAAGGCGGGGGCGAACTTCTCCAGGAAGCCCCAGACCGGGAAGTTGAAGGCGTTGACCTGCACCGCCACCCCGCGCAGCGGCGTGTACAGGTGCTGGCCGAGGAAGGTGCCGCCCCGGCCCAGCGGCTCAGGAGCGCCGTCCAGCACGACCGTGTCGTCGGGCAGCTCCCGGCGCGCCTTGCTCGCGTAGGACAGCAGCGTGCCGAAGCCGCCGTCGACGTCCACCGCGGTGTCCCGGTCGGTGCACCCGGTGCGCCGGGAGAGCGCGTAGAACGCGTCCTTCTCCGCCATCAACCGCAGGCCCAGCTGCTTGAGCAGCGCCGCACGCTGGTGGAAGGTCAGCTCGCGCAGCGCCGGGCCGCCGACCGAGCGGGCATGGTCGAGCATCCCCGGCACGTCCAGCCCGGCGCTGGACACCCGGACGACGGTCTCGCCGGTGACGGCGTCGGCGATCGGCGCCCCCTCGTCGGGGGCGGTGTACCAGCGGCCGGCGACGTAGCTCGGCAACATCGGTGCGGTCATCGGAGTGCCTCCGGGGGGACGGGTGCGGCTGCGGTGCGCAGGCCGCTGAAGGTGGTCGTGACCAGCGCGTCGGCCAGCGCCTCGGCGTCCAGGCCGCGCCCGGGGCGGTACCACTCGGTGAGGGAGTTGACGGTGCCGAACAGCAGCCGGCTGGTGACCGCGGGGTCGACGTCGGGCCGCACGTCGCCCTCCTCCTCCGCCGCGCGGACCAGGTCGGTGACGATCCGGTCGAACTCGCGGCGCCGGCCCAGCGCCTCGGACTCGACCGCGGAGTTCCCGCGCACCCGCAGCAGCAACGTGACGAACGGCAGCTGGGCGGTCAGCACCCGCACAGACCCGCGGACGACGTGCTCCAGCCGGTCGATGGCCGGACCCGTGAGCGCTCCCGGCTCGTCCAGGACGGCGAACAGCGCGTTCAGCGCCCGGTCCAGGGCGAGCCGCAGCAGCTCCACCTTGCTGGGCACGTGGTGGTAGATCGCCGACTTGGTGACGCCGAGCCGGGCCGCCAGCTCGTCCATGCTGGTCGCCTCGTACCCGCGCTCGATGAAGACGGCCACCGCGGTGTCCAGCAGCGAGTCCAGCGAGTGCCCGGGCCGCCCCCGCCGCGCCGGCGCGACCGTCATGCCCCGCTCCGCTCACGTCGATCGGTCAGCCGCTGCAGCTTGCCCACCGAGCGGGCCAGCGTCTCCGGGTCGACGACCGACACCTCGACGGTGATCCCGATGGTGTCCTTCACCGCGGTGCCGACCTCACGGGCCGCGGCGTCGCGGCGGTCGGCCGGGCAGTCCGGCCGGGCCTCCACGTGCACGGTCAGGTGGTCCATCCGGCCGCGGCTGGTCAGCTCGAGGGAGAAGTGCGGCGACAGCCCCGGCGTCCGGAGCACCACCTCCTCGATCTGCGTCGGGAAGACGTTGACCCCGCGCAGGATGATCATGTCGTCGGTCCGGCCGGTCACCTTCTCCATCCGGCGCATGCCCGGCCGGGCGGTGCCCGGCAGCAGCCGGGTCAGGTCGCGGGTGCGGTAGCGGATGACCGGCATCGCCTGCTTGGTCAGCGAGGTGAACACCAGCTCGCCCTGCTCCCCCTCGGGCAGCACCTCGCCGGTGTCCGGGTCGATGACCTCCGGGTAGAAGTGGTCCTCCCAGATGTGCAGACCGTCCTTGGTCTCGACGCACTCCTGCGCGATGCCCGGGCCCATGACCTCCGACAGGCCGTAGATGTCGATCGCCTCGATGTCCAGGCGCTCCTCCATCTCCCGGCGCATCTCCTCGGTCCACGGCTCGGCGCCGAAGATGCCGATCTGCAGCGAGCAAGCACGCGGGTCGAGGCCCTGCTTCTCGAACTCGTCGATGATCGTGAGCAGGTAGGACGGCGTCACCATGATCACCCGCGGCTGGAAGTCCTGGATCAGCTGCACCTGGCGGGGCGTCATGCCACCGGAGACCGGGATGACCGTGCAGCCCAGCTTCTCCGCGCCGTAGTGCGCGCCCAGCCCGCCGGTGAACAGGCCGTAGCCGTAGGCGTTGTGCAGCTTGTCGCCCGGGCGGCCGCCTGCCGCGCGGATGGAACGGGCCATGACGGTGGCCCAGGTGTCGATGTCGTCCTCGGTGTAGCCGACGACGGTCGGCTGCCCGGTGGTGCCCGAGGAGGCGTGCACCCGGCGGACCTGCTCCTGCGGGACGGCGAACATCCCGAACGGGTAGTTCTCCCGCAGGTCGGCCTTGCTGGTGGTCGGGAACCGCGCCAGGTCGGCGAGCTCGCGGCAGTCGTCGGGGTGCACGCCGGCGGCGTCGAACGCCGTCCGGTAGTGCGGGACGTTCGCGTAGACGTGCCGCAGGGTCCACTGCAGGCGCTCCAGCTGCAGCGCGCGCAGCTCGTCGACGCCCATCCGCTCGGCCGGGTCGAGCTGCGCCGGGTCGGGCGCCGAACCCAGCCGGCGGGAGCTCTCGTCCGTGCCCGTGGTCCCGGTCGCTGTGGTCATGGGCTGTTCCTCCGCGGTCGCCGAGCGTCGTTGCCGGCCGGCCGGCCGGGCGCACGGGGCACCCAAATACCGTCCAGGTGGTCAGTAACCAACTCCTCACCGGGACGGCTGTCAACCCGCGCCGCACCGTCCGGTGGGGACGGCTTGTGCCGCACCGCGCCAGGGTGGACACTGAATACCGACCGCATGGTCAGTAATTGATCGCCCAACGAGGGGACGACATGTCTGCGCCGACGCTGGACCGCCCGACTCCGGACGAGGCCGTGCTGCAGGAGCAGTTCGACGCCACGATCGCGGCCGACCACCGCATCGAGCCGCGCGACTGGATGCCCGAGGGCTACCGCAAGGGCCTGATCCGGCAGATCGCCCAGCACGCCCACTCAGAGATCATCGGCATGCAGCCCGAGGGCGACTGGCTGCTCGCCGCCCCCAGCCTGCGGCGCAAGGCGATCCTGCTGGCCAAGGTGCAGGACGAGGCCGGCCACGGGCTGTACCTCTACTCGGCCGCCGAGACCCTCGGCGCCGATCGGGCCGACCTCACCGACAAGCTCATCGAGCGCAAGCAGAAGTACAGCTCGATCTTCAACTACCCCACGCTCACCTACGCCGACGTCGGCGTCATCGGCTGGCTCGTCGACGGCGCGGCGATCTGCAACCAGGTGCCGCTGTGCCGGTCGAGCTACGGCCCCTACGCCCGCGCGATGATCCGGGTCTGCAAGGAGGAGTCCTTCCACCAGCGGCAGGGCTACGAGCTGCTGATGACGATGATGCGCGGCACCGACGCCCAGCGCGCGATGGTGCAGGACGCCGTCGACCGCTGGTGGTGGCCCTCGCTGATGATGTTCGGCCCGCCGGACGACGACAGCCCCAACTCGGCCCAGTCGATGGCGTGGGGCGTCAAGCGGCACAGCAACGACGAGCTGCGCCAGCGCTTCGTCGACATGACCGTGCCCCAGGCCGAGGTGCTCGGCGTGACGCTGCCCGACCCCGAGCTCGCGCTGGACCCCGAGACCGGCCGGTACCGCTTCGGTGCCATCGACTGGTCGGAGTTCAAGCAGGTGCTGGCCGGCAACGGGCCGTGCAACGACGAGCGGATCGCCCGCCGCCGGGCCGCCCGCGACGACAACGCGTGGGTCACCGAGGCCGCCACCGCCTACGCCGACAAGCACGCGGCCGTGAGCGCCTGATGAGCGACGCGGCTGCCGGCGGGTCGATGGGCGACGTCACCGCCGAGGGTGGGCACGGCGCCGTCCCCACCGGGCCGGGCGTGCCGGTGGCCGACCAGCCGGCCGTGAGCAAGCGCGACTGGCCGCTGTACGAGGTGTTCGTCCGCGGCAAGCGCGGGCTGAACCACGTGCACGTCGGCTCGCTGCACGCCCCCGACGACGAGATGGCCGTGCACGCCGCCCGGGACCTCTACACCCGGCGCAACGAGGGCGTGAGCATCTGGGTCGTGCGGGCCAGCGACATCACCGCCTCCAGCCCCGACGAGAAGGACCCGCTGTTCGCCCCCAGCGGCGACAAGGTCTACCGGCACCCGACGTTCTACGAGATCCCGGAGAACGTCCCCCACATGTAAAGGACCCCCTCGCCCCCCACTCGCCTCGTTCCTCGGCGAGCGGGCCCCTGCGAGGGGGCCGCAAGACGGCGCATCCGTTCCGGATGCGGCGGGCTGGCCTCGACGGGAAGGGAGCACCTCGTTGGCGCACGAAGAGACCGTGTACGAGGCGTTGGACCATGCGCACGGAGGCGAGGGGCAGTGGGCGTTCGGCACCGGCTTCGACGAGCCGCTGGCCGGGGTCGACACCACCGTGCCCGAGGGCATCGACCCGGCTGACCTGGGCGCGTACTGCCTGATGCTCGGCGACGACGCGCTGGTGCTCTGCCAGCGGCTCACGCAGTGGGTGACCAACGCCCCGGAGCTCGAAGAAGAGGTCGCCCTCGCCAACTGCGGGCTGGACCTGCTCGGCCAGGCCCGGCTGCTGCTGGCCCGGGCGGGCTCGGTCGGCGTGCTCGGCCGCAGCCGCGAGCGGGCGACGGCGAGCATCCCGGACGAGGACGCCCTCGCCTACTTCCGCGACCCCGACGAGTTCCGCCACTCCGGGCTGGTCGAGGCTCCCAACGGCGACTTCGGGCAGACCGTCGTCCGCCTGCTGGCCGCCTCGGCCTGGCGGCTGGCGCTCCTCAACCGGCTGCGCGAGTCCCGCGACCCGGTGCTCGCCGCGATCGCCGCCAAGGGGGTGCCCGAGCTGACCTACCACCGCGACCACGCCGCCCGCTGGGTGCTCCGGCTCGGCGACGGGACGCCGGAGTCTCACCGCCGCACCCAGGCCGGGGTCGACGCCGTCTGGCCGCTGCTCGCCGACCTGTTCACCGCCACCGACGTCGAGACCCGGCTGACCGCCGCCGGGGTGGCCGTCGACCCGGCGGAGCTCACCGACGAGGTGCGCGACGTGCTCACCCTCGTGCTCGAGCGGGCGACCCTCACCGTGCCCGAGTGGCCCACCCCGCAGCCCAGCCGCGGCCGCGCCGGCGAACACAGCGCCGAGTTCACCGCGCTGCTCACCGAGCTGCAGTCCACCGCCCGCGAACACCCGGCCGCGACCTGGTGACCGGCCCCACCACCCACCAAAATGGCCATTTTGGTGGGACCGACACGGACGCGCGGGCGGTGGCGGAGACGGTCACCGACCCCGAGCTGCCGATGCTGACGCTGGCCGATCTCGGGGTGCTGCGGGACGTCCGGGACGAGGACGGCACGGTCGTCGTGGAGATCACCCCCACCTACTCGGGCTGCCCGGCGATGGGCGTCATGCGCGCCGACCTGGTGCACGCGCTGCACCGGGCCGGGTTCGCCGACGTCGACGTCCGGACGGTCCTCTCCCCCGCCTGGAGCACCGACTGGATCAGCCCGGCCGGCCGCCGCAAGCTGGCCGCCGGCGGCATCGCACCCCCCGGTGACGCGCCGGTGCGCCGGACCGGTCCGGTGCCGCTGCAGCTCGGCCCGTCCCGGCGGACGGCGACCTGCCCGCAGTGCGGGGCGGCCGACACCGAGGAGATCAGCGAGTTCAGCGGGACCGCGTGCAAGGCGATGCGCCGCTGCCGGGTCTGCCTGGAGCCCTTCGAGCACCTCAAGGAGATCTGATGACGGCCCCCGCCCGCCGGCGTCCGCAGTTCCACCCGCTGAAGGTCGCCCAGGTCGAGCGGCTCACCGACGACGCCGTGGCGGTCACCTTCGACGTCCCACCGGAGCTGGCCGAGGACTACTCGTTCCGCCCCGGCCAGGCGCTGACCCTGCGCCGGGTGGACGGCGACCGGGACGAGCGGCGCTCGTACTCCATCTGCTCGCCGGTCGGTGCCGCACCCCGGGTCGGGGTCCGCGAGGTGCCCGGCGGCTTCTTCTCCGCCTACCTGGTGAACGAGGTGCGGCCGGGCGACGAGATCGAGGTGCTGCCCCCGTCGGGCACGTTCACCGCCGACCTGTCGGTGTCCGGTGACCACGTGTTCGTCGTCGCCGGTTCCGGGGTCACGCCGGTGCTCTCGCTGGCCGCCACCGTGCTGCGGGACGGCGAGTCGACGGTGACCGTCTTCTACGGCAACCGGCGCACCAACACGGTGATGTTCGCCGACGAGCTCGCCGACCTGAAGGACCGCTACGGCACCCGGCTGCAGCTGGTGCACGTGCTCTCCCGCGAGCCGCGGGACGCCGAGCTGACCAGTGGCCGGCTGGACGGCGACCGGCTGCGCACCCTGGTCGACGCCTTCACCGACGCGCCGCAGGTCGACCACTGGTGGCTGTGCGGACCGCACGGCATGGTCACCCACGCCCGGGAGCTGCTCACCGAGCTGGGGGTGCCGGCCGAGCGGGTGCACCAGGAGCTGTTCTACGTCGACGACCTGCCGCCGGAGCCGGTCCGCGGCGACGACCAGACCGTCGAGGGCCCCAGCAGCTCGGTGACTATCGTGCTGGACGGCCGCACCACCACACTGACGCTGCCGCGCGGGGTGCCGGTGCTCGACTCGGCGCAGCAGGTGCGCGGCGACCTGCCGTTCGCCTGCAAGGGCGGGGTGTGCGGCACCTGCCGGGCCCGGGTGACGGACGGCGAGGTGGAGATGCGCCGCAACTACGCGCTGGACCCCGGCGAGGTGGATGCCGGGTACGTGCTGACCTGCCAGTCGCTGCCGCTGACCGACGAGGTCACGGTCGACTACGACGCCTGAGGCGCCCGGCTGCGGACGGGGAAGCCCGTCCGCAGCCGGCCGCACCACTTCAGTTGGAGAGCATGAACACCGTGGTGCTCTGGTACTCCTCGCCCGGCTGCAGCTCGGTGGAGGGGAAGTCGGGCTGGTTCGGGGAGTCCGGGAAGTGCTGGGTCTCCAGCGCCAGCCCGTCACCCTGCCGGTAGACACTGCCGCCGGTGCCGACGATCGTGCCGTCGAGGAAGTTGCCGGAGTAGAATTGCAGGCCCGGCTCGGTGGTGGCGATGGTGAGGGTCCGGCCGCTGTCCGGGTCGTGCAGCACGGCAGCCTTCTCCAGGGCGTCCTCGCTGTCCGAGCCCTCGCGCGCGCCGTCGTCCTCGCGGTCGAGCACCCAGTTGTGGTCGTAGCCCTGGCCGTACAGGATCTGCTGGTCTGCCACCCGGATCCGCTCCCCGATCGCGGTGGGCTCACGGAAGTCGAACGGCGTGCCCTCGACCGGCGCGATCTCCCCGGTGGGGATGAGCGTCTCGTCGACCGGGGTGTACGCGTCGGCGTCGATCTTCAGCTCGTGGTCGTAGATGGTGCCGGACCCCTCGCCGCCGAGGTTCCAGTAGGTGTGCTGGGTGAGGTTCACGACCGTCGGTGCGTCGGTGGTGGCCTCGTAGCGGACGGCCAGCCGGTTGTGCTCGTCCATGGCGTAGGTGACCGCGGTGGTGAGGGTGCCGGGGAAGCCCTGGTCGCCGGCCGGGCTGACCAGCTCCAGCCGCAGCGCCGCCACGCGCTCGTTGCCGACGGGGGTCGCCGTCCACACCCGGTCGTCGAACCCGTCAGGGCCGCCGTGCAGGGTGTTCGGGCCGTCGTTGAGCGGCAGCTGGTAGGTCTCCCCGGCCAGGTCGAAGGTGCCGCCGGCGATGCGGTTGCCGTAGCGGCCGATCAGCGAGCCGAAGTACGGGTCGGCGTCCGAGGCATAGCCGGCCACGTCCGGGAAGCCCAGGACGACGTTCTCCACGTCCCCGTCCTCGTCGGGCACCTCCAGGGTCTGGATGACACCGCCGTAGGTGAGCACCCGGACCGTCATGTCGCCGTTGCTCAGCGTCCAGCGCTCGACCGGGGTGCCGTCGGGCGCGGTGCCGAAGGGCTCGACGGTCGTGCTCGCGGAGCCGCGGTCGGAGCCGCCGCCGCGCCCGGGGTGGCCCTCACCCGCGGCGGCCGGTGCGGCCGCGCTGCCGACGAGGAGGCCGGTGCTGAGGGTGGCCACCAGGGGCCAGTGGCGCCGTCGGTGCCGGCGGCTCGGCGCGGCGGCCGACTGACGGGAGGAGGGCAGGGTGGCGCGTCCAGGCATGCGGGACTCCGGTGTCCGTGGTGGTCCACCGGCGTCATCGCGCGGTGGCGGGGGCCGTGCCCCGCAGCACCAGGAACGGCGAACGGGGTCGTGCCCTCGGTCAGTCCGGTGGAACGCGCCCGACCGTAGGGAGGTCAGCGGAATGGTGTCAATGGGACGTCTGGGGTTGCGCGTATGGCCCGGGACCACGGCTCGGAACCAGCTTCCACGTCTGGATCGCGCCCGGGCTGGGCATGGACGTGGTCGACCCGGGTGAGCCGTGCCCGGGGACCCGAGCCCCTCCGGCGGCCCGGCGTGGCCTCCGGTCCACGAGTGCGCCGCGGTGGGGCTCCCGTCCTGGGAGGAGAGACCCATGGCCGACACCCCCGACTCCGGTCACTCGGAAGAGCCCGGAATCCGCCAGCGGATCGCCAACGGCGGCTGGCAGCTCTACGCCCTGGAGTTCCTGGCCCTGCTGGTGGTCTTCGGCTGGATGTTCATCACGGTGTACTTCGGTGGTGGCGAGGGCCCCTGGTGATCCGGCCCAGCGGTTGGTCCTGGCGGGCCGGGGTAGGCACCCGCCGTGCGTGAGATGGACCCCAAGGACCCCAGCACCCTCTACGCGGAGGGGCCGGTCGCCGACGAGCCACCGGACGACGACGTCCCCGAGTCGTCCCCCGTCCGTGACTCCGGGGGCACCGGGCCGGGGCCGGACGACCTCGACCGGCTGCTCTGAGCGACGTCCCGCCCGACGCGGACGACGGACCTGCGGGACACTGGGGCGTGACCGAGGCACCCGTGGCACTGGCGACCACGAACTGGGCAGGCAACCACACCTATCGCGCGACGGAGCTGCGCCGGCCGGAGTCGCTGGCCGAGCTGCAGGAGACGATCACGAACGCCCGGCAGGTGCGGGTGCTGGGTTCACGGCACTCCTTCACCGCCATCGGCGACAGCGCCGAGCTGGTGTCGCTGGAGGCGATGACCTCCGACCGGGTCGACGTGAGCAGCGACCGGCGCACGGTCACCGTCGATGCGGGTCTGCGGTACGGCGAGCTGGCTGCCGCCCTGCACCGGGAGGGCCTGGCACTGCACAACCTGGCCTCGCTCCCGCACATCTCGATCGCCGGCGCGGTGGCCACTGCCACCCACGGATCCGGCGTCGGTAACGGCAACCTGGCGACGGCGGTCGCCGGCCTGGAGCTGGTGACCTCCAGCGGGGAGCTGGTCCGGTGCGCCCGCGGCGACGCCGACTTCGACGGCATGGTGGTCGGGCTCGGCGCCCTCGGGGCGGTCACCCGGATGACCCTCGACGTCGAGCCGGCCTTCGACGTGCAGCAGCGGGTGTTCGAGCAGCTGCCCTGGGACACGCTGTACGGCAACCTGGACGAGGTCCTGTCGGCCGGCTACAGCGTCAGCCTGTTCACGGGGCTGGGACCGAGCGTGGACATGATCTGGGTGAAGTCCCGCACCGACGTCGCCGGCTCCCCCGCCGGTGACCTGTTCGGCGCGGTCGAGGCCGCCACCGAGCGGCACCCGCTGCCCGGCATCGACCCGGCGCCCACCACCGCGCAGCTGGGCAGCCCCGGGCGCTGGTCGGACCGCCTGCCGCACTTCCGGATGGGCTTCACCCCGAGCAACGGCAACGAGATCCAGTCCGAGTACCTGCTGCCCCGCACCGCAGGGGTGGAGGCGCTGGAGGTGCTGCGCTCGTTGGCACACCGGATCCGGCCGCTGCTGCAGGTCTGTGAGATCCGCACGGTCGCCGCCGACGAGCTGTGGATGAGCACCGCGTACGGCCAGCCCACCCTCGGCCTGCACTTCACCTGGCTGCCCGCCCAGGCCGACGTCGAGGAGCTGCTGGTCGAGCTGGAGGCCCGGCTGCTGGCGCTAGGTGCGCGCCCGCACTGGGGCAAGCTCTTCCTCGCCGACGCGGCCACCCTCGCCCCCAGGTACCCGCGTCACGCCGACTTCCTGGCCCTGGTCGACCGGCTCGACCCGCGCGGCACCTTCCGCAACGACTGGCTCGAGCGCCACGTCCTCGACAACGTCTAACACCGCCGGCCGCCGGCCGCCGCTGCGATGCACGCAGCGGGCACGGCACCCTGAGCGGCCCACTCAGGGCCACACGGTCGGACGCTGCCGTCATCCGGCGGCATGGTGCATGGTGATCATGTGGACCAGCGGGAGCCCGGATGGGCAGTTCGTCATGCGCAGGATCCGATGCGTCCGCTGGCTTCACTCCTCGCCGTGCTCACCGGGCTTCTCCTCGCTGCGGCGAACGACTGGCAGTGGCCTGCGCTGCTCCTGATCGGGCTCGGACTCGCGTCGCTGGCCTGGACGTACTACGTCAGACACCGGTCGCCCCAGCCGAGCGGCGCGAGAACAGACGACAACGCCACGGACTAGGTGTACTGCCCGGACAGGTTGGTGCAGCGCTGCGATGAGCAGCTGATCTTGATGTGAGGAGGGACCTCCGGGTTGGGTGTGGGAGCCGCCAAGCACCCGCACCGACCCAGGAGGTCCCTCGTGGTCCA